>CAJOCN010000021.1 GCA_905233255.1 Paludibacteraceae bacterium | reverse complement strand
TTGTCGCATCACTGATACGACAATTGACGTGGACGCATTTCATCGCTTTAATTCCCATCCGCGAACCGCTTAAACGCTCGTTCTATGAGCAAATGGCGAGCGGGTCTATAAGCTGACCGGCACAAGTCCGCTGCGCATCCCCGGTGGCGAGTAAGAGGCAAGTAAGAGTAAAGTATAAGAGGCAACTCGGAGTCAAAGCACCGATTTAGATGTTCAGGAGGGTCGCGAGATGGTCTTGTAAATCACTGCTAAATGAGAGGGAAGCGGGTGCTAAACAGCACTTGCCTACAATAGAAAAATCGTCCTTTGGGGCGGTTTTTTCTGTTATAACTTGCGTATGTCAAAAAAAAGTACTACCTTTGTGCCCAAATTCAAGAACTATGGCAAAGAAATATGTAGTAATGGCGGAAGAAGGTGAGCATAAGCTCTTGGAGCAAGTGCAGGAGACCTTCGGTCTGGATCTGAGTGACGCCGAACTCATCTACACGGGCGTCGGCGGAATCAATATCATCCGTTCGCTGCAGGGACTTGACCGCGAGGCGGAGATCTATAACATCGGCTATGCCGGCAGTGCGAACTTTGAGGTGGGCTCTTGGGCGGAAGTGACCGAAGTGCGTCTCAACCACCCGAACGTGACGTATAAGGAGCCGGAGCTGAAAAACCTCTCCCCGGCCCTCCCTTCAAGGGAGGGAGTAAGGCGCGCAATCTGCTACACCAACTGCGATTTTGTGCTGGCGTCGGAGTATAAGGACTGCGTGTTTGACATGGAATTGGCGTTCATCGCGGCACTGGGTTTCAAACACCTGCACAGCCTCAAGTATGTGAGCGACAACCTGAGTCTGCATTCGTATCACGACCTGACCCACGGAGTAGAATGACAAACCCCTCCCAACCTCCCCTCAAGGGAGGAGAGATGCAACGATGACAACAATTTTCTTAAAACCACATAAAGAGGAGTCGCTGAAGCGTTTTCACCCCTGGGTGTTCAGCGGGGCGATAGGCCGCGTATTGCTGGACACTACGCATAAAGGTGACGCGCCTGAAGAGGGCGAGTTGGTGGCGGTCTATTCGGCTGCGAATGAAGTGCTGGGTGTCGGACACTGGCAGGTGGGTTCCATCGCCGTGCGTATATTGGCGTTCGGGGTGGAGCAGTTACCGAAGGATTTCTGGCGCGAGCGTATCCGCGCGGCATATAGGGTGCGCCAAACTCTCGGTTTGGCGGATGTACAAAGGGACAATGTACAAAGTACAAAGGAGAACAACACCTTCCGACTGATCCATGGAGAAGGTGATTTTCTGCCGGGACTGATCGTGGATGTGTATGCCGAGACCGCCGTTATTCAGGCGCATTCGGTGGGTATGCACGTGTGCCGGAAAGAGATCGCGGAGGCTATACTGGCGGAGGTGCCGCAGGTGCAGAATATCTACTACAAGAGCGACGATACCTTGCCGTTCAAGGCACCCATCGAAGGCGAGAAAACGGGATGGCTAGTCGAAAGTCAAAAGACCGCTTCGCTCAAAGACAAAAGCCGGAGTGACGAATTCTGGAGTGTGGAGAACGGATTGCAGTTCCGTATTGATTGGCTGCGGGGACAGAAGACGGGATTCTTCATTGACCAACGGGAGAACCGGGCATTGGTGGAACGGTACGCGAACGGCAAAGATGTGCTGAATATGTTCTGCTACACGGGTGGGTTCAGTCTGTACGCCCTGCGCGGCGGCGCCAAGACGGTCGATTCGGTGGATGTGAGCCAGAAAGCCATAGACCTCGTGAACGTCAATGTGGCGAAGAATTTTCCGGCTGCTACGAACCATACCGCCGTAGCGGCAGACGCGTTTGAGTACCTGAGCGCGCAGAAAGCGCAGGGGCGCACGTACGATCTTATTATATTGGATCCGCCTGCGTTTGCCAAGCACCGCGATGCGGTGAAGAACGCCCTGCGCGGTTACCAACGCATCAATGCCAAAGCCATCGAGATGATCCGTCCGGGCGGTATCTTGTTCACCTTCAGCTGCTCGCAGGCGGTGGACAAAGAGGCGTTCCGGCTGGCGGTGTTCAGCGCGGCGGCGCAGGTGGGACGCAAAGTAAGGATTTTGCACCAACTCCACCAGCCTCAGGACCATCCGATCAATATTTACCACCCGGAGGGCGAGTACCTGAAGGGTTTGGTCTTATTCGTGGAATAGACCCATTGGGGAATTTGAAGATTTGAAAATTTATGCAACTGGTTGCATTTGATACAGAGACCACGGGTCTGGACGTGCAGAAAGAGCATATCATCCAGCTCTCGTTAGTGAAAGTGGAGACGGCGGATTGGTCTGTTGTGGACCAGCGGGATTGGTATATCCTGCCGGAAGGTGATTTTACGATTCCTGCGGAGGCAGAGGCGGTACACCATATCAGCAAGCCGTTCCTGCTGGAGCACGGAGTGAGCCTGAGAAGCGTGTATGACGATCTGGTGGCGTTCACCGATGGTTGCGATTTTCTCTCCTATAACGGAAACGGCTACGATGCGCCGATCCTACATTATAACCTCCAACGGCTCGGTCTGGATTTCCGGTTCGAGGGCCGGACATGGTACGATGCGCTGCTGTTGGAACGTATTCATACCGCCGGAATGGTGGATGAGAACGGCGAAAAAGTGCATAATAACCTCACTTCGGCGTACACGCGGTATTACGGTCACCCGTTCGAGGGCGCGCATAACTCGCTGGACGATGTGATGGCGACGATAGAGGTGTTCAAGGCGCAGGTGGCTGCGCACGGCTGGGAATGGGCACAGCGGGATGAGTTCGGGTTTATCTGTTTTGACCGCTGGCTGACGAAGAAGGGCGGTTATTACTACCTCACGCAGGGCGGTCATAAGGGTGAGTCGATTGAGTCGATGATGCGGATTGACCGCAGTTACCTGGAGTGGATAGTAGATAAATGCAAATGGACGGACGACCAGACGCGGCAGATTATTCTCGCGGTGCTTTCGCCAAAACCGATGCCTCAGAATACTCCGATTACTCCGAAAACTCCGATTCCCCCCAAGACCCCATCCAGAGGCAAAAAACGTAGCAAAGGAACGATCACAGATGCCGATTTGAGTCTTTTTTAGCAAAAAATGCAGAAAAAATGCGCAAATATTTGCGTATGTCAAAAAAAAGTACTACCTTTGCACCCGCTTTGCAAATCTGGCCGGTTGGATGAGCGACTTAGTCAGCGGTCTGCAAAACCGTACAGAGCGGTTTGACTCCGCTACCGGCCTCTCGGAAAAGTCACTCTTCGATGGAGTGACTTTTTCTAATTAAAAATTAAAAATTACGAATTATTACTATTGGATACAATAATAGAAGATATTACCACGCAGGAGTACAAATACGGCTTCACGACCGACGTGGAGACGGATATTGTACCGGCAGGGCTGAACGAAGAGATCGTCCGGTTGATTTCGGCGAAGAAGGGTGAACCCGAATGGCTTCTGGAGTTCCGGCTCAAGGCTTTCCGCAAATGGCAGACGATGCAAGTGCCGACCTGGGCACATCTGGATATACCTGAGATAGATTTTCAGGCGATTTCCTATTACGCCGCGCCGAATGTAAAGGCGAAAGATGATAAGAAGAAAGGCGAAAGTGATGAGATTGACGCGGAGATCATGAAGACCTTCGACAAACTCGGAATACCTCTGGAGGAACGGGCTGCGCTGGCAGGAAACATGGCGGTGGACGCTGTGATGGACTCCGTGTCCGTGAAGACCACGTTTCGTGAATCGCTCGCCGAGAAAGGTATTATCTTCTGCTCGATTAGCGAGGCGGTGAAGGAGCACCCCGATCTGGTGAAAGAGTACTTAGGTTCGGTGGTTCCGCCGACCGATAATTTCTACGCGGCGCTGAATAGTGCGGTCTTCTCGGACGGCAGTTTTGTGTATGTGCCGAAGGGTGTCCGCTGCCCGATGGAGCTGAGCACCTATTTCCGTATCAATGCCGGTAAAACGGGACAGTTCGAGCGGACGCTTCTGATTGCCGATGAAGGTGCGTATCTCTCGTATTTAGAGGGCTGTACGGCACCGATGAGGGACGAGAACCAGTTGCATGCGGCGATCGTGGAGATCGTAGTGCGCAAGGATGCGGAGGTGAAATACTCGACCGTCCAGAACTGGTACCCGGGTGACAAAAACGGCAAGGGCGGTATCTATAATTTCGTGACCAAACGCGGTATCACGTACGAGAACGCGCGATTGAGTTGGACCCAGGTGGAGACGGGCTCTGCCATCACGTGGAAATACCCGTCCTGTATTCTCCGTGGCGATAACTCCACGGCGGAGTTCTACTCGGTAGCGGTGACCAACAACTACCAGCAGGCGGATACGGGTACCAAGATGATTCATATCGGTAAGAACACGCGTTCGCGTATCGTGTCGAAGGGTATCTCCGCCGGGCACAGCCAGAACGCGTACCGGGGGCTGGTCAAGATGGGTTACAAGGCGGAGAACGCCCGTAACTACAGCCAGTGCGACAGTCTGCTCTTGGGCGACAAATGCGGAGCACACACCTTCCCGGACATGATCATCTCCAACCCCACGGCGACGGTGGAACACGAGGCTACAACCTCCAAGATTAACGAGGATCAGCTCTTCTATTGCCAGCAGCGCGGAATAAGCATGGAGGATGCCGTCGGGCTGATCGTCAACGGCTATGCCAAAGAGGTGATGGACAAACTGCCGATGGAGTTTGCCGTTGAGGCGCAGAAACTGCTGCAGGTGAGTCTTGAAGGATCCGTAGGATAAATTTGTGCTTAATTTTAAGAAAATGTACTTCGTCAGGCTCATAACCTGAAGGTCGGTGGTTCGATCCCGCCCTCCGCAACTGGAAAAATTTCATGTACTCTTGCGTATGTGAGATTTTTTTTGTACCTTTGCAGCATGAAACACATTTTCGAAAATATTTATATGTTTATAGGTGTAGCTATTGTGATGTTTATGTCTTGTAGCCATGCTGATGGTTCGCATATGTCCGTCCGTGAGGCGCAGGAGGTAGTAGTGCAGGCGGACAGCCTATGGCATAACGGACAGATGTACGGCGCGGATGAGGGCGATAGTGCCACTCTGGCGCAAGCCTATGAGACATTGAAAGATCATCCAGTTTTCAGCACCCTCGTACTTGGTACTTCGTCACGTGGTACCTATTCTCATGCCTGCTATCACTACGGCAAACTGCTCCGCGCGAAAGACGATCCGGTAGCAGCCATGCAGGCGTTTATTGATGCCACGCACTCTCATACGCGCGATTACCATATCCTCGGGCGCGTGTATAGTAATATAGGAGATATTTGCCATTTAGCAGAAGAGTATCAGTTATCCTATGACATGTTTGAGAAATCGGCAGAGATGTTTCTACATAATGGAGACACGCTCAATTACTACTATGGTCTAAATAATATGGCATATGAATTGGCGGAACAAGGAAAAGAGGATGAAACACTCTTTTTGGTGCGTACAATCATTAATCAATGCGCAGACCAAAATGTAAGTTCTAAAATTATCGAAACAAAAGCAAGATTGTTTTTAAAATGCGAACGGTATGATTCCACTTTGCATTATTCGCGTATATTATACGCCAATGATACCAACGATATGGCAGCAGCCCTTCTTATAGCTCAGGCCTATTCATATTTAAGCATAAAAGATTCTGCTACAAAATATGCCAATATAGTATTATCTAGAACGAATGAGTTATATGAAGCAAACAATGCTTTATATATATTGACCAATGATGATGAAACTAAAGACAAAGATGGCATACGAGAAACGGCTGCTGATAGGTCAGATACTCAGAAGTTAATAGAGATTCGCCAAGGAAAATTATCTCAAGCCGTACAGCTATTAGAACAAGATCTAAATCGCAAACCGGATTGGCGGTGGTTATACGCCATTCTTATCACTCTGATTTTAATTGGCATCGGCAGTTCAATCTATATACGTACTAAGCATAAGCGCCACCAACTGCTATCTCAGCGGATAGAGGACTTAGAGAACAAGAACAAAGAGAAACAACTGCAATTACAAACGCAAATTGAGGACAGAATAAGACTCATCGCCACCTCTCCAAATATCGCCAAGACTTTGAATTGGAATAATTTTGAGCAGATGTGTTTGCTGGTAGATCAGAACTTCAATATGTTAGCGTCTAAATTACGAAATAAGCATGTCTTGAATGAAACGGAAATACGTCTATGTATATTGGTGTTTATAGGTCTAAACAGGGCACAAATATCTCTGACTCTCCCCTATGCACGCAGTAGCATAGGTAAGTTGAAAGATCATACCGCTAAACAATTAGGCACAACCGGCAAGAATTTACAACATTTTCTGTTTAATATGGCGACAGAGAAATGATGTTTTTTGAAATTCCCACACCCGTTTCGTCACAAATAGCTTATAATCAACAGTTTACAGACTTGTAAATTCCCACAATTATTTTTGGCACAATCAGCTAAAAGCAGTATTTTTGCACCGTCATTCCATCCGAGTGACGGTGTTTGATTGTTTAACATTAATTTATCATTACGATGAAAACAAAATTACTTGCTTTGGTTTTAAGCGCTATGATTGTATCATGTCTGTTAATGTTGATTTATGCACGCTCACGTTTCAGCGTGGGTTTTCCGTGCATTTATTTGAAGTTGTAAAGGTAGTCCAGAACCTCAGAAAATCAAATAAAGCAGCGAAAGCGCACGCTTTTTGTGTATTTGTGGTAAAAAATGTTGTAAACTATTGCATATGTCAAAAAAAAGCTGTAATTTTGCAGCGAATGGTTAATAAAACGTTCAAATTTATGAAAAAAAGATTTCTTCTTGTCCTGGCAGCAGTCTTTGCCAGCGTAGCGCTTCACGCGCAGTTCGGTGCATTTACCCAAATGGAAATGGCAACCCCACATTATTACCCCGGAGTGGTTTATTTCACAGATGGTCATTCTGAGGAGTTTTTCGAAGTTGAACTGCCACGTGCTAATTTCTCGAAAACCTTTCAAGTAAAGAAAAGTGAGGGAGATAAGAAACGGACGAAGATTAATAAAATTGATGTTGAAGGTATTAAGATCTGGCATAGGGATTTCCCAGACAAGGTACATACACTATACAGTGTACGAACAGACAAATCGATGGCTCACATTACATATTGGGGAAATCCCATTGCGGGTAGTGCATGGGGAGTTGTTTATCTATGTGATGTGTGGTATAAAGTGAATAAAAAGAACGGCGACCTTGACGTTGTGAAATTTTATAATTCAAAAACCGGTGAGCGAACTCACACACTATATTTTTTGCGCCGGGCAGGAGAAGTTGAGGCAGAATTATTAATGTACGACAATTCATTTTATAAGAAAAATGCAAAATACTTTTTTAGCGGAAATCAAGTAATATGTGATGGTATAATGAGTGGTAAGTTGAAGGTGGAGGAAGACTTGCAGTATATCTTGGATGAGATGGCAGGTGACAAGAAAGCGGAAGCGTCGGTAAAGACTGAAACCGAGGAAAAGGCTTCTCCGGAGACGAAGACTGATTCGGTACATAATGGTGTAGTGGGTGACGACGAATAATTTTTCCTGATATGAAACGTATTTTCTATTTGGCAGCTCTGCTGCTGTGTGTGCTGTTGCCGGCTGCGGCGCAAGGCTTGCGACATAGTGTTTGTGTCGTTGAACCGGAGTATTCCGATGCGGACAAAGCGCTCATGGGCGACTATGCCCTCTATACGGCGAGAGCCGGAATGAGAAGCGCTTCGCGGGCGTTGACCGCTTATAAGAACGAAGGCACTTTCGGTTCGGGTGTCGTAGTGGAGCAGGGCGGCAAGAAATATATTCTGACCAACCTCCATGTGGTTGGTTATGCCGGGAAAGCAACTATTATCTTCCAACTCCACGAAAAGACCGTCCGCTACGAGCATTGCGACGTGGTTCATGTCGGTCTGACGGATCTGGCGGCGATAGCCCTTCCTGCCGAATGTGACATGATTGCCCTTCCTGTTTATGCCGGCGAGATAGAGGAAGATGTCTCCATTGTGGCAGCGGGTTTTCCGGAGTTGGCAAACAAACCGTCATGGCAGCTCACGCGCGGAAGCATTTCCAATGCGCGTGTGGACGTGGACAGCCACGAGCACGCTTCGCGTATCATTCAGCATACAGCCTCTATCGATCCCGGTAGCAGCGGCGGACCGCTGTTGCTCAAGAATAAAGACGGCAAGTACGAGATCTTGGGTGTCAATACATGGAAGGCTTTCTATCGTGAAGGAGTGGGTTTGGCGATCGGAAAAGAAGACGTGCAATCGTTTATCGCTACCTTAGGTACGTCTAAAACCGATGCCGGCAAAGAGATGGAGCCGCTGCGGTCGCTCTCCGGCGAAGACTGGCTCTATGTCTTCCGCCAACTGCCGGATTCGGTTCAAAAAGAGATACGCGACTTGGACTGGCACCTGCCGCTCGATCCTGCTTTGCGCACATTGGCAGTCCGCGACAGTCTGGTGGTGAACAAGGGAAAAGGCGCCAAGAAGTTCGAGCGCTCTGCAACACGTATCGTGACCGATATGGAGAACACCAACCATTTCTATCTGATTTATGACAATTATTTCGGTATGAACCAAATAGCTGGAATCCAGTTCGGGTACGACTGGCTTGGCTTCATTACGACGGGTCTTCAGGTTACGGCTTTAATTGCAGAGACCCAAAACTCAGAAGCACCGGCAATTGGAGCGGGACCTTTGTTCGGCGTTTATCTGGGAGCACAGATTCCTATTCAGGTGGGTAAGTTTATTCTTGCTCCGCGTATCACCCAGACTGCGGCTGCGGGACCGTTCTTTAGCGGTGCGAGTAACTTCAATACGGCAATAACGACTGATACGCGTGTGGGCTTGGACTGGCGTATTCCCACCGGCTCATGTGATTTCGTGCTGGGACTTCATTATGATATGAACTGGCTTTGGAGCAAAGCAACAATGACCATCGAGCCGCTCAAAACGAATATCGGTGCCTTTGGTCTCAACCAATACCTCCAGCACGGCATCGGTCTCACCCTCGGCGTCGCGTGGTAAGGTTTAGACCGATTTTTTCCATAAAAATGGAATATCTCTTGTATATATCATTTTTTTTGTTGTAATTTTGCAGCGAATTGTTAATAAAATATTCAAATTTATGAAAAAAAGATTTCTTCTTGTTCTGGCAGCAGTCTTTGCCAGCGTTGCCTCCCTTTATGCTGAAAGCGGTACCTGCGGTGCCAATCTTACATGGGACTTAACCGGCGGCACACTCACCATCAGCGGAACAGGAACCATGTCGAATTATTCTTATTCATCCTCTCCATGGTATTCTTCTCGTACTTCCATCACTTCGGTAGTACTCAATGAAGGTGTCACAAGCATTGGAGAGTGTGCTTTCAGTAATTGCAGCAGTCTGACCTCTGTGACCATCCCCAACAGCGTTACAAGCATTGGAGGAAGTGCATTCTATGAGTGCAGCAGTCTGACCTCTGTGACCATTCCAAACAGCGTCACAAGCATTGGAGAAAGTGCTTTCAGGGGTTGCAGCGGCTTAACCTCTGTGACGATTCCCAATAGCGTCACAAGCATTGAGGATGATGCTTTCGCTTATTGCAGCAGTCTGACCTCTGTGACGATTCCCAATAGCGTCACAAGCATTGGAGGGTATGCTTTTGTTGGCTGCACCGGTTTGACCTCTGTGACGATTGGCGATAGTGTCACCAGCATTGAATACGGGGCTTTCAGTAATTGCAGTAATCTATCCTCAGTGAATATTCCCAATGGCGTCACAAGCATTAGTGAAGGTGTTTTCCGGGGCTGTACCAGTCTTCCTGTGATTGATAATATCCGTTACGCAGACACATATTTGGTAAAAGTTGTGAATACTTCTTTAGCAACATATACAATTAAAGAAGGGACCAGATGGATAGGAGAGAGCGCTTTCTATGATTGCCGCCTTCTGACCTCTTTGACCATCCCAAACAGCGTCACAAGCATTGGGGATGATGCTTTCTATGATTGCAGTAGTCTGACCTCTGTGGCTATTGGAAACAGCATCACAAGCATTGGATGGAATGCTTTCAGGGGTTGCAGCGGCTTAACCTCTGTGACGATTCCGAATAGCGTCACTAGCATTGGATTGAATGCTTTCGCTTATTGCAGCAGTTTGTCCTCTGTGACGATTCCGAATAGCGTCACCAGCATTGGAGAGCATGCTTTCTATGGTTGCAGCAGTCTTCCTGTGATTGATAATGTCCGTTATGCAGACACATACATAGTGGAAGTGGTGGATAATACATTATCTTCTTGTACTATTAAGGAAGGAACAAAATGGATCCCAAAATATGCTTTCTCTGATTGCAGCAGGCTAACCTCTATTACTATCCCAAATAGTGTCATAAGCATAGGAGAGAATGCTTTTTCGGGATGTACTGCGTTGCGCTCAATCAATATTCCTGACAGCCTGAAAATGATTGCCCAAAATACATTCCGCGAATGCAGAGGACTAATATCACTCAGCATTCCGAAATCTGTCACATCTATTGGAGACTGTGCTTTCAGTGGTTGCTCTTCTTTGGTTTCTATTACTCTTCCGGATAGTGCTACTTAAGGGGAAGGACTCTTTAAGGATTGTACCGCTCTGTCTGATGTCATAATACCGGAAAAAGCTACGGCCATAAATGACAAAACATTTCAAGGTTGTACAAGTTTGTCTTCTATAGTTATCCCTAATAATGTTACTTATTTGGGCTTTTATACGTTTGATGGATGTACAGGCCTGAAATCTTTAACTATAGGCACTAAAGTTAGCCAGCTTGGTATGTATGACTTCAGAAATTGTGCAGGGCTGACTACCATTACCTCACTGCGTACATCTCCACCGTTGATTGCCGGCTTTAATTTCGATGGAGTGAATAAGTCCAAGGTTACGGTATATGTGCCTGCTTCCGGCCTCCAGGCATATAAGGCGGACTATTATTGGAAAGCTTTCACGAATATCTTGCCGATTCAGGAAGATACAATATCGGTTACCGTTTCAGATAGTTCGGCTGTTATCAATTGGCCGCAATACGAAGGAGCGGAAACATACAATCTCATTGTTACGCATGACTTGGATACTGTTTGTGATGTGCTGTTTGATGCTGCAGGACAGGTGATACAGAATCCTGCGTCAGTTCCTCATAGAAATGCCAAAGCGCTGGCTCCTTCTGCAATCCGTGAAATAAATGGATTCAGCTATACCATTACGGGCTTGGAGTCTGCAACTCAATATAACTACTCCGTAATCGCTAAAGATGCGAATAATGTAGAATTGAATTCCTATTCGGGGGTGTTCTATACTATCGGGGTGGCGACCTTGCTATATCCGGTAAGTGATCAACAAATCCCTGCAAACAACAAAATCCTCCGCGACGGCCAAATCTTCATCCTCCGTGGAGAGAAGGAATATACCCTCACGGGACAGGAAGTGAGGTAACAAAAAACTAAATTAGTATAAAAATGGCATACAATCTTGCGTATGTCATTTTTTTTGTGTACCATCCATCGTTTCATTTAAGCAAATCTGTTTTTCCTTTTCTGTCATTCCTTTTCTGTTTTTCCTCTCCCCATCTATATCATTCTTCTCTCCTATTTTACATAATTCTTTAGTTCTTATTTAGTTGTTATTTAGTCCTTCTTTAGTTCATATTTAGTTCATATTTAGTTCATCAGCACACTATACCGACACGTTCTACTGGGGTTTAACCACTCATAAACCCTAAAAAACTCTTTTATAAACTAAACTAAATTACTCCAAATCAATATGTTCTGCCTGAATGGGGGAGGACAAGAAGAGAGATGCGGATTGCGAGAAGCGGTCCGCATTTTCTGTGGTCAGATAACGACATGAGCCGCCCTGCGAGAGTTGGGACGCATATTCGGGGTGGCGGAGAAGGTAGTCTGCCAGACTCTTGGCTTCCAGATACCCCTGTGAAATGACCTGGATATCACCGGCGGCAAAACGCTTGCCGTTATTGCGAATCCACCGGCTGATCTTGGGCAGTAACAGCGGGTAGTGGGTGCAGCCCAGAATCAATGTGTCTATCTGCGGATCCTTGGAAAGGAGTGCGCTGAGGTATTTGTCCACGAAATAGTCAGCGCCGGAGGCGTTATGTTCGCCGTTCTCGATAAGCGGCACCCATAGCGGGCAAGCCTGCTGAACAACCGTCGACGGTTGTGATTTGAGGATTTGAAGATTAGAAGATTTGAAGATTTTCTGGAGTTCCAATACATAACTCTCCGAACTGACTGTTGCAGGCGTGGCAAGAATACCGATATGGCCCGTCTTCGTGATAGAGGGTACCGCTTCTACCGTCGGGCGGATTACTCCCAGCACATTGTGCTTTGTGAATTGTGAATTGAGTTCCGGCAGGTCTTTCTGCTGAATCGTTCTCAACGCTTTTGCGGAAGCGGTGTTGCACGCCAGAATGACGAGCGCGCAATCTTGCTCAAAGAGGTATTTGACCGCCTGCAGGGTGTAACGGTAGATGACATCGAACGAATGTGTGCCGTAAGGGGCACGCGCATTGTCGCCCAAATACAAATAGTCGTATTGGGGAAGTTCCTTGCGGATGGCATCCAAAATGGTTAATCCGCCGTAGCCGCTGTCAAAAATACCGATTTTCGCCATAATTCGATGCAAAATTACTACAAAAAAGTAGAATATGCAAATAAAAATAGCTTTTTTGTCAAAAAAATGGCATAATTCTTGCATATATCAGAAAAAAGTAGTAATTTTGCACGCTTAAATGTAAACATTTAATAAAAAACGGAAAAAATAACTAAAAATATACGTATATGAAATTCAATGTTTCGAGTTCAAAACTCTTTTCCCAATTGCAGGCTGTAAGCCGCGTGATTAATAGTAAGAATGCATTGCCGATTCTGGACGATGTACTCTTTGATCTGGCAGGTAATGAGTTGAAATTGACCGCTTCTGACGGCGAGACGACTATCCGTACAAGCGTAGAGGTGGAAGGAGCAGAGGGCGCCGGTAAAGTGGCCTCTGCGGCTAAGTTGCTGTTGGAGACGCTGAAGGAGTTCAGCGAGCAGCCGCTGGCTTTCACGATTGACGAAAACAATTTCGCGGTAAACATGGTGAGCCAGAACGGAACCTATTCGTTTGTGGGCGTGAACGGCAACGAGTATCCGGAGATGCCGGCTGCTGAGGCGGATGCCAAGACGATTGCTATGCCTGCAAACGTACTGCAGAGCGCGATTGAGAAGACAATCTTCTGCACCGCAGACGATGAGTTGCGCCCCGTAATGAACGGTATTTTCTTTGATATCGCAGAGGATAAGGTGACGATGGTAGCCACTGATGCGCACCGTCTGGTTCGTTATACGAACATGGGCGTGGCAGCTGGTGCTGCGGCAAGTTTCATTCTGCCCAAGAAACCGGCAGGTCTCCTGAAGAGCCTGTTGGCGAAGGCAGACGAGGATGTGAAGGTGACTTTCGGGGCAAAGAACGCGAGCTTCGAGTTCGGCAACACGATCGTTGTTTGTCGTCAGATCGAGGGCCGTTTCCCGAATTACAACGCCGTTATCCCGCAGGGGAACCAGAATGTAGTGACGGTTGACCGTCAGACGATGATCAACGCCTGCAAGCGTGTGGCTGTGTTTGCTAACAACGGTACCGCACAACTGCGTCTGGCGCTGAGCGAGAACCAGATTAAGATCTCGGCGCAGGATATTGATTTCTCGACGAGTGCCGAAGAGACAATCGCATGCAGCTACAACGGCGCACCGATGGCTATCGGTTTCAAAGCTCCGTTCCTGATTGACCTGCTGAGCTCAATCACCAGTGCTGACGTACAGTTGAAGTTGGCTGACCCTGCCCGCGCGGGTCTGATCCTGCCGGCTGAGAACGCAGAGGGCGAGGACGTGCTGATGTTGCTGATGCCGATGTTGCTGAACGATTAAGGCCATGTACCGCAAGTTGACGAGCGCGGAGATCGCGCAGATGGAGGCACAAGGGTGCTCAGCCCACGAGTGGGCGGATGTGGAAGTGGCGCAGGAGTTTGATGCGCGCTTCGTGAAAAACACCCATTTCTCGGGCCATAACAGGCTCGGTGTCTTCCGTCGCGAGATAGAGCTGCCGGGTGGGCTGAGTGTTCACTCGGGTGTCTATAACGCAACGCTGCATAACGTAGAGGTGGGTGACGATGCGCATCTGTATAACATCCATAACTACATCGCCAACTACCGTATCGGCCGTAACACCTGTATAGAGAACGTGAACGCCATCCTGGTGGACGGGCGCACGATGTTCGGTAACGGTGTGCGCGTGCCGGTAATGAACGAGGGAGGCGGGCGCGAGATCCCGATCTTCAATGAGCTGAGCGCCAGTTTGGCATATATACTGACGCTGTACCGTCACCGTCCGCAGATGATTCATCAACTGGAGCGCATGATCGATGCGTATGCGGAGGCGCAAGCGGCGGAGATAGGTACTATCGGTGATAATGTCAGGATCCTCAACTGCGGTTCAATCAAGAATGTCAAGATAGGCGATTGCGCCGAGTTAACAGGCGTGAGCCGTCTCAAGAACGGTACCATTAACTCCAACGAGGCTGCACCGGTGCGTCTGGGCAGCGGCGTGAAGTGTGTTGATTTCATCATCGCTTCGGGCGTGGAGATCGGCGATAGTACGCTGGTGGAGAAATGTTTCGTGGGACAGGGCTGTATCTTCGACAAACACTACTCGGCAGGCGAGAGTCTGTTCTTTAGTAACTGCCAAGGCATGCATGGTGAGGCCTGCGCAATTTTTGCGGGTCCGTACACTGTGACGCATCATAAGAGCACGCTGCTGATAGCCGGTATGTTCTCGTTCATGAACGCCGGTTCGGGTAGCAACCAGAGTAACCATATGTACAAGTTAGGTCCTATCCATCAGGGCGTAGCGGAACGCGGGTCGAAGACGACGAGCGACAGTTATCTGCTCTGGCCATCCAGGATAGGCGCATTCTCTCTGGTGATGGGGCGTCACACGCACCATGCAGACACCTCTGATCTGCCGTTCTCGTATCTCATTGAGAACAACAGCGAAAGTTATCTCGTGCCGGGAGCCAACCTGCGTACAGTGGGTACTATCCGTGACGCGCAGAAATGGCCGAAGCGTGACAACCGCAAAGATCCGAATAAGTTGGACCAGATCAACTTCAATCTCCTCAGTCCGTACACGGTACAGAAGATGTGGAAGGGCAGGGAAGTACTGGATGAGTTGGTCGCGTTGGGCGGAGAGAATACGGAGGTGTACGGTTATCAGAACTGTAAGATCCGTAACTCATCCCTCAAACATGGTCGCGAGCTATACACTATCGGTATTCAGAAGTTCCTGGGAAACAGCCTGATCAGCCGGTTGGAGAAGAACGAGTGGCATACCGTGGAGGAGATGCGTGCAGTGTTGCGGCCGGACAGCGAGAAAGGTTTAGGTGTGTGGGTGGATCTCGCCGGGCTGATTGCGCCGAGAGGGGAAGTGAGTGTGCTGATGGACGATATAGAGAGCGGCAAACTGAGTCTGGAGAACATCCAGGAGAGGCTTGTTGAGATGCATGCCAACTACTACTCGTACGAGTGGAGCTGGGCGCTGGAACATCTGGAGCAAGTATGGGGCTGCAGCGTAGATGAAGTGACGGTAGAACAGATCAAACGGACTGTGACGGTATGGAAAGAGGCTGTCGTGGGACTTGATAAGATGGTCTATAACGATGCGCGGAAAGAGTTCGACCTCAATAGCAAGACGGGCTTCGGCGCAGACGGCGACCGTAAGACCGCCGAGGCGGATTTTGAGGAAGTACGCGGCTCGTTTGAGTCAAACTCCTTCGTCAAAGCCGTATTGGAACATATAGAGAAAAAGACCCTTTTGGGCGATAGCATATTAGAGAAACTGGGGCAACTGTAGCGACCGGAAGAATAGAGACTGAGAAATCGATGAGCGAAGCCAAAGTAACCATATTAGGCTGCGGAAGCGCCAAACCGACGAAGACGACCTCTCCGTCTGCACAGCTGGTGGAGATGGGGGATAAGTCGTTTCTGGTGGATTGCGGCGAGGGTGCTGTTATCACGATGCAGAAGTTGGGCATCCGCACGGGGCGGCTGTATAACATCTTCATCTCGCACCTCCATGGGGACCATTGTTTCGGTCTGATCGGTCTGTTGACGACGCTTGGCATGCTCAAACGCACCCAACCGATGCATATATACGCTCATCCGGATCTGGAGAAACTGCTGACGCCGCTCTTGGAATACCACGCGAACGACAGACAGTACGAGATCATCTTCCATCCTATTAATCCGCGTAAGCACGAGGTTATTTTTGAGGACCGGACGGTGAGCGTAGAGACGATTCCGTTGAAACACAGCGTACCGACCTGCGGATTCCTCTTTAAAGAAACCCACCGCGTGAAGAACGAGGACGGCACATTCTGTTACGAGACCCGCAAACGCTATGCCTATTGTTCCGATACGCAGTATAGCGAGAAGATACTGCCGATCATCGAGGGTGTGGAGACGCTCTATCATGAGTCCACGTTCCTGCAATCCATGGCGGCGCGGAGCAAAGAGGTGAAGCACTCGACAGCTGCTGACGCCGCTACGATAGCCATGAAAGCGGGTGCAGGTAAACTGATTTTGGGACATTACTCGGCGCGGATCGAGGATCACAGCCTGTTTTTGGATGAGGCGAAACCGATCTTTGAAAATACAATCCTGGCGGAGGAAAATAATGTGATAGATTTGTAATTGGTGATCGGTAATCGGTGATGGCAAAAAACACTATTCAATATGTCTGCTCGTCCTGCGGGGCCAAAGCTCCGCAGATGCTTGGCCGCTGTCCGGTTTGCGGAGAGTGGGGTACGTACGAGGAGGAAGTGGTGGAGAGAAACGGCGGTGCTTCCGCCCGTTCTCTTCGCCGTCCAGGTACGTCTGTCCGTCCGCAGAGACTGCAAGAAGTAGTGGCGACGGAGGAAATGCGGATGGATATGCGGAATGGCGAGTTTAACCGCGTATTAGGCGGCGGATTAGTGCCGGGCAGTCTGGTACTGTTAGGCGGTGAGCCGGGTATCGGCAAATCGACGCTGGCGCTACAGGTGTTGATGCAGCAGGGCGAGCGTCAGACGTTCTACGCCTCGGGCGAGGAGAGCGTACGCCAACTCAAGTTGCGTGCAGAGCGCATCGCCGGCAATGCGGAGAACCTGTACATATCGTCCGAGACATCGTTGGAACGGATATTGGAGCAAGTGAAGGAGATCGAACCGGAGATCGTGGTGATCGACTCTATCCAGACTATCGGCACGGAGGCCGTCGAGGCTACCATCGGTTCGCTGAGTCAGGTACGCGAGTGCGCGGCACGCATCATGGAGTTTGCCAAGACCCGTAATATCCCGTTCATCATCATCGGACATATTAACAAAGAGGGGTCGCTGGCGGGACCGAAAGTGCTGGAACACATAGTGGATACCGTCCTTCAGTTCGAGGGCGACCAGCATAACATGTACCGTATCCTGCGGGCGCAGAAGAACCGTTTCGGTTCGACATCGGAGTTGGGTATCTATGAGATGCGCGGGGATGGACTACGGGAAGTGACGAATCCGTCGGAACTGCTACTCTCTACCTCCCGTGAAGGCCTCTCGGGTATCTCCATCGCTGCGGCGGTGGAAGGGGTGCGCCCGTTCCTGATCGAGGTGCAAGCGCTCGTCTCATCGGCTGCTTACGGCACACCGCAACGCTCGTCCACGGGCTTTGACGGAAGACGGCTGAACATGCTCTTGGCGGTGCTGGAGAAAAGGATCGGATTCAAACTGCTGCAGAAGGATGTGTTCCTCAATATAGCCGGCGGTCTGAGGGTACAGGATCCTGCGATTGACCTGGCGGTATTGGCGGCTGTGTTGAGCAGTAATATGGATATCCCCTTGGACGCAGGTACATGCCTGTGCGGGGAGGTCGGCCTGGCGGGCGAGATCCGCCCTGTGAACAGAATAGAACAGCGCATCGCGGAGGCGCAGAAACTGGGCTTCAAACGGATATTGATCCCGGCGGAGCAGAAAGTGGACACGAAACGGTTTACGATCGAAGTCGTACCCGTTCAGCGCGTGACCGATGCCTTTAGAATATTGATTAAAACGACATAACGACATGACGTCATAACGACATGACGAAGTTTAGATACATAGTACTTCTTTTGGGTTTGGGGCTCTTAGTTCCTGTTGCGATGTCTGCGCAAGGTCAGCCTTACCTCTGCGAGATAGGTCTGCAGGGCGGCTGCGGCTACTACGTGGGAGATGCTACACCGCATATATTTATGAACGTGCGCGAGGCGTATGGTGTGCATTTCAGGTATAAGTTCACCAAGCGGTGGGCTATCCAAGCTAAGTTCTCCGGCCAGCGCATAGAGGGAAACCAATATACCATCAGGGGAGAGAGACTGGACTCTAAGTGGTCGAACCGCTTGTATAATGTGGATCTGATGGGAGAGTTCAACTTCTTCAGGTTCGGAGATGCCGGCCAGTACGACAAACGAATCAAACCCTATACGCCGTACATCTTCCTGGGCCTCGGAGTGGGAATGTACAACGATATAGCAGCGGATGGCAAGAAGAAAATAACTGCCGCAGGGTATGTACCATTAGGTATAGGATTCAAGTGGAAGTTCGCTGATTTTGTGGGACTGAATATTGCTTGGCAACATAATATCTATTTCTCGGATAATCTGGAGGGACAGAAATCGCTGGACAACAAGCATCAGTTGAACGGTTGGAACTGGATGAACTGCGACCTGACGGGAATGCTTACAGCGGGAATCGTCTTTGAGTTTGCAAGGGCGCCGAAGCCGTGTAGAATATGTAACTGGTAAGAAAATGGAATACAAAGAACTGATAGACAAAGAGCGTTTGCCGCGGCATATCGCCATCATCATGGACGGCAACGGGCGGTGGGCCAAGAAACAAGGATTGGCGCGTATGTTCGGTCATAAGCAAGGAGTGGAAACGGTACATAACATTACCGTGGCTGCTACCAAGTTAGGGATCGAGTACCTCACGCTATATACTTTCTCCACGGAGAACTGGAACCGACCCAAAGAGGAGGTCGATGCGCTGATGACGCTGTTGGTGGATACGATCGTCAAAGAGACGCCGACACTGATGAATAACAACGTGCGGCTGCAAACAATAGGCGATATCGAGCGTTTGCCGGAGGGAACGAAACAGAAGTTCCTGGGCTGTATCGAGGAGACGAGTCATAACACGGGTCTGACAATGGTCATCGCCCTCAGTTACTCGGCTCGATGGGAAATAACGGAAGCTGTACGCGCGGCTGTGAAACAGGCGCAAGAGGGCAAGATGCGCGCAGAGGATGTGAATGAGCAACTCGTCTCGTCCCTCATGACAACCCGCGAGATGCCGGATCCGGATCTCCTGATACGCACCAGCGGCGAGTACAGAATCAGTAACTTCCTGCTCTGGCAGTTGGCGTACAGCGAGCTCTATTTCACCGACTGCCTCTGGCCGGAGTTTACCGAGGAAGAGTTCTATAAGGCCATCGTGGATTATCAAAAACGGGAACGTAGATTTGGCAAAACAAGTGAACAGATACATTAATATACTATTATTGCTGGTATTCAGTCTTGGTGTCTTCGCCCAGAGCGACAGTGTGGTAGTGCCGCCTGCCGATACCATTGTGCCGCCTCCCGTTGAGGCAGTGCCGGAGATTGAGTACGGACTAACGCGTAAGACCTACGAGATAGCTGGCATTGAGGTGCAAGGCGCGGATAGTTATGAGGATTTCGTGCTCATCGGTTTCTCGGGGCTTGCCGTGGGAGATAAAATAGAGGTGCCGGGTGATCAGATCACCAAGGCAATCAAACGTTTCTGGAAACAGGGACTCTTCTCGAATGTCAAAATCAAAGCCAAGAAGATTGAGGGAACGAAGATTTGGCTCGTCATCGAGTTGGAGCAACGCCCTCGTATCAGCGAGGTTCGCTACGAGGGACTCAAGAAAAGCGAGCGCGAAGATGTGGAGGTCAAGGCGGGTATCCGTCAGGGCTCCCAGATGACCCCTAACCTCGAGGATCACGCCAAAACGGTCATTAAGAAATACCTGGCGGAGAAAGGATTCCATAACGCCGTGGTGCATGTCATCCAGCGTAACGATCAGGATCGCCCGGGGTACGTGAAAGTGCTGATCGGAGTGGATAAGAAAGCGAAAACAAAGGTCGGTAAGATTTATATCACCGGTAACCATGCCCTGACGCACCGCCAGATTAACAAGGCGATGAAGAAGACCAACGATAATGATATCGTCAATCTCTTCCGTACCAAGAAATTCGTGACCGAGGAGTACGAGAAAGACAAACAAGCGGTGATTGAGAAGTACAACGAGTACGGCTACCGCGACGCCTATATCGTGGCGGACTCGGTTGTGCCGAACCCCGAGGACCCGAACCGCGTGGATGTCTATATGACTATCAGCGAGGGAGATAAATACTATATCCGCTCCGTCAAATGGGTGGGTAATACGGTGTATCCGTACGAGTACCTGGACGCAACATTAGGTGTCAAGCCGGGCGATGTGTATAACCTCAAGACCCTCAATGACCGACTGACCAACGACGACGATGCCGTCAGCAAACTCTATACCGACAACGGATACCTCTTCTTCAATGTCGAGCCCGTGGAGGTGAATGTGTCGAACGACTCGATTGATTTCGAGATGCGTATGTACGAGGGCAAGCCGGCTACCATCAATGAGATAAGAATAGAAGGAAACACGCGCGTGTACGAGCACGTGGTAAGACGTGAGTTGTACACCAAGCCTGGTCAGCTCTATTCGCAGTCGGATATCATGCGTTCGCTTCGTGAGTTGGCGCAGATGGGACACTTTGACCAGGAGAAACTCGTGCCGGATATCCAGCCGAACCCGGAGGACGGAACGGTGGATATCACCTATAAACTGGAGACCAAATCGTCCGACCAGATTGAGTTCTCGCTCGGTTGGGGCGCAACGGGTCTGGTAGGATCACTCGGTCTGAAGTTCACCAACTTCGCCATCCAGAACCTCTTCAACAAGAAATCCTACCGTATTGTGCCGCAGGGCGAGGGACAGACCTTCTCCATCAACGCGCGTACGAACGGTATCTATTATACTTCGGCGTCGATCTCCTTCCTCGAACCGTGGCTCGGCGGAAAGCGACCGAACAGCCTGAGCGCAAGTATCTATTTCGCTAACCAGACGGGTTACTCCAGTCGTTACCAGAGGGCGTACCAGAACCTCTATAACACCTATTCGAGCTATTATTACTACTCCGGTAACAGCAATTACTACCAGCAACTGGCGGAGTCGGAGGCGGATAAGGACAAGTACCTCCGTACGCTCGGTATATCCATCGGTTACGGCAAGCGTCTGAAATGGCCGGATGACTATTTCACGTTCTATGGCGAGCTCAGTTACCAGCTCTATATGATGAAAGACTGGCCATACCTGCTGATTGCCAACGGTATGAGTCATAACCTGGCGCTGAACCTGCAACTGAGCCGTTCGTCTATTGATAACCCGATTTATACGCGCCGCGGATCGCAATTTACGCTGGGTGTCAAACTGACACCGCCTTGGTCGCTCTTTACGAAGAAAGATTACTCGCGTATGACTAACTCCGAGAAATACAACCTCATCGAGTATCATAAGTGGAAATTCACCGGTAAGGTCTTTACGCCGCTCACGAGAGACGGCAAGTTGGTGCTCATGACCAGAGCGGAGTTCGGGTATCTGGGACATTATAACAAGTACGCTAAATCGCCGTTTGAGACCTTCTACATGGGTGGTGACGGTATGTCGAGTTATACCTCTTATGCCACGGAGTATGTGGCGATGCGTGGTTACTCCTCGGGTTCCTTGACCCCGTATGATGTGTCATCCGGACGAAACATGGGTTACCTCTATAATAAGTTCACGATGGAGCTTCGTTACCCGATCTCGCTGGAGCAGAGCGCAACCATCTGGGCGCACGTCTTCCTGGAGGCTGGTAACTGTTTCTCTGATATACGCGATTATAACCCCTTCAACCTCAAGCGTTCCGCAGGTGTGGGTGTGCGTATCTTCCTGCCGATGTTCGGTCTGCTGGGTATCGACTGGGGATGGGGATTCGACGAAATCAACGGCTCCAGACAGTACTCAGGAAGCCAATTCCACTTCGTCCTCGGACAAGAGTTATAAAATTTTATGAGTATGAAAATTATTTCTGCAAACACAAATCACACTTTTCTCCCTCCCATGAGGGGAGGGTTGGGGAGAGGTTTCTTCCTAATCATTGCCGCTCTGCTGCTCTGTGGCACGACTTTTGCTAAGGATCAATCAGTGGCGTACATTGATATGAGTTATATACTGAAGAACCTGCCCCAGTACGAGCAAGCGAACGAGCAACTCACCATGCTCTCACGCAGGTGGCAGAAGGAGATTGACGCGGCGCAGCAGGAGGCGCGCGTCATGGCTACCAACTACCAGACGGAGCAGATCTTCCTCTCCGAGGCGATGCGCACACAGCGAGAGCAGGAGATAGTCAATAAGGAGCAGGAGGTGCTGGAACTCAAGCGTAAGTACTTCGGACAGGACGGCGAACTGTACAAGAAGCGCGAAGCGCTCATCAAACCTATACAGGACGAGATCTACACCGCTATCCAGGATCTGGCGAACGAGAAGAAGATTGACGTCGTCAAGGACCGCTCTTCGGACCCCTCGCTGATCTATATGTCCTCCAAACTGGATGTATCCGACCAAGTCCTCCAAAAACTCGGAGCCAAATAATAATGACCTCAAAAAACGGGTAAATTACCTTTCAATCCCGACGGTCAACCGACAGTCAAGTATAAGGTAACTACAAGAATAAAACAAAATATTAATAAAAATGAAGAAAATTATCATTACAATCATGCTGGCTCTGCCGATGCTTGCCAGCGCACAGAAATTCGGTCACATTAACACCCAGGAACTCTTCTCGCAGATGCCGGAGGTAGCTCAGGTAAAACTGAAAATGGACACTATCCAGAGCCAGTATGAAAGCCAGTTGGCTTCCATGAACGAGGAGATCCAGAAGAAGATGCAGGACTATCAGGCTCAGGAGGCTACCATGGCTGATGCTATCAAGCAGATCCGCCAGCAGGAGCTCCAGGAGATGCAGCAGCGTATCCAGCTCTTCTACCAGACTGCAGAGCAGGATATCCAGCGTAAGCAGCAGGAGTTACTGGCTCCGGTACACGAGCGTATGGCTAAAGCTATCAAAGCTGTCGGCGAGCGCGAAGGATATACCTACATCTTCGACTCCGCTGCCATGGTGCATATCGGTGCTGACGCTACCGACGCTACTCCCGCTGTCAAGAAAGAACTGGGTATTAAATAATCCGAATACTGATGGCTGATGGCTATTTAGAGTCACACTATGCCGAGTATGAGAAGAAAAAGGCAGAGTGGCTCAAAAAGAAAAATTCTTATTCCTATAATTATGGTAGAAAAAATCCAAAAGACGCTTCGTGACAGTGCTGCGGCACGATGGACGGTATTGGTCCTCGTGGCGAGCATGATGTTCTTCGCGTATATGTTTGTGGACATCCTCTCGCCGCTGGCTTCGTTGCTCAACGAGACGCTGGGCTGGGATCAGGGTGTGTTCGGTACTTACGCTGCCGGCGAGTACCTGCTGAACGTGTTCGGCTTTTTGATCATCGCGGGAATCATCCTCGATAAGATGGGTGTCCGTTTCACGGGTCTGCTCTCTGCGAGCCTGATGGTGATCGGCGCGGCGATTAAGTTCTGGGGTATCTCCTGGGCGGACGCCAATATGGTCCAGTGGCTCAATGCGTGGTGGCCGTCAATGCCGGGTAGCGCCAAACTGGCGATGTTCGGTTTTATGATCTTCGGCTGCGGCGCCGAGATGGCGGGTACGACGGTTAGTAAGATCCTCGCTAAGTGGTTTAAGGGCAAAGAGATGGCGTTAGCCATGGGCCTGGAGATGGCAATCGCCCGTCTGGGCGTGTTCGGCGCCATGTGGCTCTCACCTATGATCAGCCAGAAGTTCGCGGTTGATGGCGTGAACTCCGTGACGGCTCCGTTGCTCTTCGCGTCCGCGTTATTGGTAATAGGGCTGCTCAATTTCTTCATCTTTACGATCATGGATAAGACCTTTGACAACCAGTTGGTTGCCATCGGAGAGGCTACGGCGGTGAAGGATCCGGAGGATGAGTTCCATGTATCGGACCTCAAGCAGATATTCAGTTCGAAGATGTTCTGGATTGTGGCGCTGCTCTGCGTACTGTACTATTCGGCTATCTTCCCGTTCCAGCGTTTCGCTACGAACTTCCTGGAGGAGACCCTCGCTATCTCCAATGCGGAGGCGGCAGGTCTCTTCAAGTGGTTCCCGATACTGGCAATGGTATTGACGCCGTTCCTCGGTGCGTTCATTGACTATAAGGGTAAAGGGGCGACTATGATGCTCCTCGGCGCAGTGATTATGATTGCATGCCATAGTGTGTTCGCATTCGTGTTGCCCGCGTATCCGTCTAAGACTCTTGCGCTCATCACGATTCTGGTGCTGGGTGTCAGCTTCTCGCTCGTGCCGGCGTCCATGTGGCCGTCTGTGCCTAAAATCATCGATGAGAAAGTGCTCGGTTCGGCGTACTGCTTGATTTTCTGGGTGCAGAACATCGGTCTATGCCTCGTGCCGTTGCTCATCGGCAAACTGCGTGTGGCAACAGATGGATACCTTGTGCCGATGATCGTCTTTGCGTCCTTCGGCGTACTGGCATTCTTGCTGTCGCTGGCGCTGAAGGTGGAGGATAAAAAGAAAAATTATGGATTGGAGCTTCCTAATAAAAAATAAAGAATCGCTCACCGTCACAACAGATAGCCGGAAGGTAACTCCCGGCTCTGTTTTTGTGGCGTTGAAGGGAGAGCATTTTGATGGTAACGCGTTTGTTGAGCAGGCGCGTAAGGATGGGGCCGAGTATATCATCTCGGGCGAAAACGCCTTAGCGGAACTCCAGGATCTGGCGCGTGCCTGGCGGCGTGAGTTAGGGCTGCCTATTCTCGGCATCACCGGCACGAACGGAAAGACAACGACCAAAGAGCTTTGCGCAGCGGTGCTGTCCACCAAATACAATCTCTATTACACGCAGGGTAACCTCAATAACCAGCTCGGCGTGCCCCTCACCTTATTATCTATCACGCGTGCGCATGAGATGGCGATTGTGGAGATGGGCGCGTCCCATCCGGGCGACATCAAAGAGCTGGTGGAGATAGCCGAACCGAACTACGGTCTGATCACGAATGTGGGCAAGGCGCACCTGCAGGGCTTCGGTTCGTTCGAGGGCGTCAAACGCACCAAGGCGGAGCTATACGATTTTCTGCTGGCGCACGGCGGACTCGTCTTCCGCAACGCCGACAATCCGCATCTGGAGGAGATGTATCTGTCAGCTTGCAAGGCAAGCGGTCTGTCAGTGGAACAGTCTGTCAGTGAAACGGTCTGTCAGGCGAAGCCGGTCTTATACCACACCGGTGTGATGCCGGAGGGTACGCATCTGGTGGGCGGATACAACGCGGAGAACGTCTCTGCGGCGATCTGCGTAGGCGAGTATTTCGGCGTGTCGCGCGAGGCGGCGCTGGCGGCTATCCGCGCGTATGTGCCGTCCAACAACCGCTCGCAACTCATGCAGACCGACAGGAACACCGTCGTCGTGGATGCCTATAACGCCAACCCGACTTCCATGCAGGCTGCAATCAACGCATTTGATAATCTTCAAATGCTCCAATCTTCCAATCTTCAAATGCCACAGGCATATATCCTGGGTGCAATGCGCGAGTTGGGCGAATACAGTCATTTGGAGCACCAGAATATCGTCAATATGCTGCTGGAGCGCAAGGCGGATAAAGTGCTGTTAGTGGGCGCAGAGTACAAAGAAACGACTGCGCCGTATCCCGTCTTTGACGACGTGGAGACGCTCTGCCGGCATCTGGAGCAAGAGCCGCTCAGCGGATACCGCATCCTGCTGAAAGGCAGTAGAAGTAACCAATTGGAAAAAGTAATCCCGTTATTATGAATAAGAAAGTATTTTGGATTGTGATAAGTCTGCTGGCGGTGCTCATCGCCGGACTGCTGTATTGGAACCTGACACAGCGTCAGGAACTCAACGAGATGGTGGAGCAGATGGTGATAGAGAAAGAGGAGTTGCAGGAGGAGTACGAAGATCTGGCAATCCAGTTCGACGGCTACCAACAGATGGATATCCGCAACGACAGCCTGCAGGACCTGCTGAGCCGTGAGCAACAGCGGGTACAGGACTTGCTCGAAGAACTGCGTACAACCAAAGCCTCCAACGCTCGCCGTATAGCCGAACTGAAGAAAGAACTGGCTACCGTGCGTGCGGTGATGAAAGATTATGTGCGCCAGATAGACAGCCTCAACGCCACCAACGCGCGCCTCACTCAGGAGAATATACAGGTGCGTCAGGAGAACAAAGAGGTCAAGACTCGCAATGAGCAACTGGCGCGCGACAACACCAAACTGACGGAGACCGTGACCCGCGCCTCGATGCTCGAGATAACCTCCTGCACCGCGACGATGCTCAATAAGAACGACAAGAGAACCCGCATAGCCAGCCATGCGCGCAAACTGCAGTTTGACTACGTTATTGCGAAAAACATCACATGCACGCCGGGGCTCAAAGACCTCTATGCACGTGTGATGACGCCGGAGGGCGTACTGATCGGAGAGGAGGAAGGCAAAGTGTTCGCCTTCGAGAGCGGAGAAATTCCGTACTCGATGACCCAGCAGATCGAATATGCCGGAGACCAGTTCAACGGTACATGTTACTGCGCGCTGGACGAAGAGACGAAGATAGAGAAGGGACTGTATATTGTAGAGTTTTTCTGTGACGGCAATATGATAGGTTCGTTCCCTGTAACATTAAAAAAATAAGGGTGGAGCGCAAAAAAGTGCTAAAAAATTTGCATATGTGCGAATTTTGTAGTACCTTTGCACCCGCTTTTGGAAAGATGGCAGAGTGGTCTAATGCATCGGTCTTGAAAACCGACGTACTGAAAGGTACCGGGGGTTCGAATCCCTCTCTTTCCGCAAGACTTTGTTGGAGTTTGTCTGACCAAGTTTGCTTGAGCTGGCAAACAACTACAAAGGATTGCACAGGATGCCCGTGGCAGACTGTGGATTGTTAGAAACAAAGTGACGTAAGAATCCCTCTCTTTCCGCATGAAAAACTTTTCTATGCTTGCCAAGACATTCAAGGGCTTGGAGGAAGTATTAGCGCAGGAACTTATTGAGTTAGGCGCCAATGACGTGCTCATCGAAAGACGAGCCGTTTCTTTTAGAGGGGACAAGGCGCTTCTCTACCGTGCGAACTTATGTCTGCGCACGGCGATCCGTGTGCTCGTGCCGATCCACGAAGCCACCCTTCGCATGCCGCGTAGAGCGAAAGACCTCCAACCCGAGGACCTGCTCTACGAGGAGGTGCAGAAGATCGACTGGAGCCGGTACATGCACGCCGATACCACTTTCGCCATCGACACCACCGTCTATAGCGAGACGTTCCGCAACAGCCGCTTCGTGACCTACCGCGTGAAGGACGCCATCGTTGATTACTGGCAGGAGAAAACAGGCACCCGCCCGAATATATCCGTCGAGAACCCCGACCTGCGCATCAATGTGCATATCGGTGCCGAGCACCTCACCGTCTCGCTGGACAGCTCCGGCGAGAGCCTGCACAAACGCGGCTACCGCGTGGCAACGACCGAAGCCCCGATCAGCGAAGTGCTGGCGGCAGGCATGCTCCTCATGGCGGGGTGGAGTGGTCAGTCGGATTTCTACGACCCCATGTGCGGTTCGGGTACGCTGCTCATTGAGGCGGCACTCATCGCACGCAACATAGCCCCCGGAGTCTTCCGGAGTGCTTTCGCCTTTGAGAAATGGCTCGATTTCGATGCCGAACTATGGAGTGAGATATACAACGACGACAGCCGTGAGCGCGAGTTCACCCATAAGATATACGGATCCGACGCCTCATTCTACGCCATTCAGCAGGCAGCGAAGAATATCAAGTCCGCCGGCGTGCAGAAGGATATAGAACTCCGCCAGATCCGCATGGAAGAAATCAAATCTTCCAATCTTCAAATTTTCCAATCTTCAAATACATCACCCATTGTGATGCTCAACCCTCCCTACGGCGAGCGCTTGAAGAGCAACAAAGAGATGGAGGATCTCTACTCCGCCATCGGCACGGCACTCAAACACCGGTTCGCCGGTTCCACGGCGTGGATCATCTCCTCCAACGCAGCGGCGATGAAGTGCATCGGACTCAAACCCTCCAAGAAATACCATCTGCTCAACGGCGAACTGGATTGCCAGTTCAACCGCTACGACCTCTTTGCCGGTAAACGCAATGACCCATACGGCGAAGCAGATCGTATGAACGAAGTGAATAAAGAAATGTCTAAATGACCAAATAAATGAATAAATGACCAAATGGTAAATAAACCGCTATACATATCCGATTACAACTATCCGCTTCCCGACGAGCGGATTGCCAAATATCCGCTGCCGGAACGTGACCACAGCAAACTGCTGGTCTATCGCGGCGGCGAGGTGTCGGAAGACCGGTTCTACAACGTGGGCGACTACATTGCGCCCTCTGCACTCCTTATATATAATAATACGCGCGTGATACAGGCGCGTCTGGAGTTCCGCAAACCCACCGGTGCCCGGATCGAGGTGTTCTGCTTGGAGCCGCTTGAGCCGCACGACTATCAGCTCTCGCTGACCTCGACCACCGGCTGCACGTGGAAATGTATGGTCGGTAACGCCAAGAAATGGCACGACGAACCCGTCTCGCTGCAAGCAGGCGGTTTCACGTTGCGGGCCTACAAGGAGCAAGTGTTAGGCAACACATTCGCTGTGCATTTCGAGTGGGACGGCGAGGGTGTCTCCTTCGCGGAGATCCTCGATGCCGCCGGCGAACTGCCTATCCCGCCGTACCTCAACCGCAAGACCGAGGCGTCCGACCTGAAGACCTACCAGACCGTTTATTCGCGTATCAAGGGTTCGGTAGCCGCTCCGACTGCCGGCCTGCATTTTACCCAAAACGTGCTGGACGACCTGCACCGCCGTGGCATAGAGACCGACGAAGTGACGCTCCACGTGGGCGCCGGCACGTTCCTGCCCGTCAAGACGGCTGACGCCAACGAGCACACGATGCACACGGAGATCATCGCCGTGCCGCGGGAGGCAATAGCGCATATAATTACCAAACTCGGCAAGATCGTAGCCGTAGGGACAACCTCCATGCGTACTCTTGAGAGCCTCTATTTCATCGGTTGTCAGCTTCGGAATATCGATAAATCGGAATATCGATATACCGACGAGATCCACGTGGACCAGTTCGAACCCTACGGGAAAGAGTACACGCTTTCTACCCGCGAGGCACTGCAGGCGATTATCGATTACCTCGATGCCACGGGACAGCAGACCCTCCACGCTGCAACCCAGATCATGATCAAACCCGGCTATACCTTCCATGTGGTGGACCAACTGATCACGAATTTCCACCAGCCGCAATCGACCCTCCTGCTGCTCGTCAGCGCGTTCGTCGGAGGAGACTGGCGCACCATATACGACTACGCCATGACCCACGATTTCCGTTTCCTCTCCTATGGCGATAGTTCCATCCTCAATCGTCATTGTGAATTGTAAATTGTGAAAATTTGGCTTGCCAAATAATCGTGCCCCTTGTGGGCTAAGAATTGTGCTCGATACCCACGTACATATAGATGAAGAGGCGTACGCACCCGACCGCGAGGAGGTGATCGCGCGGCAGCGTGAGGCTGGCGTGGAAGCGATGCTCATCCCGGGCGTCAATGCCGCGTCCATAGACGGCATCCTCGATATCGCCCGCCGCCATCCGGGTTACTGCTATCCTGCGTTGGGACTCCATCCACAGGATGTGACGGCGGATTGGCAAACGCAATGGACGGTCATAGAGCAAGCCATACGTACTCACCGCGACGAACTCATCGCCATCGGCGAGATCGGTCTCGACTACTACTGGGACACGACCTACAAATCGGAGCAGCAAGAGGTCTTCCGGCTGCAACTGGCTCTGGCGCGGGAACTGAACCTGCCGGTGATGATCCATAGCCGCGAGGCAACGGAGGACTGCCTGCGCATCCTGAAAGAAGCCTCAATGGTAAATGGTAAATGTCCAAATAGTAAATTAACCGGTGTCCTTCACTGCTTCAACGGCAGCCGCGAGACGGCGCAGCAGGTCTTGGACCTCGGTTTCTATCTGGGTATCGGAGGCGTGATTACCTTCAAGAA
>CAJOCN010000020.1:36142-53859 GCA_905233255.1 Paludibacteraceae bacterium | reverse complement strand
GCGCATTTATCGCCATGGGCGTTGACCCATCCTATCTGTCGGGCGGGGTTACCGACCATCAGGGCGTAAGGCGGCACATCCTTTGTCACCACCGAACCGGCACCGATCAGGCAGTATTCGCCGAGGGTGTGTCCGCAGACAATCGTGGCGTTGGCGCCTATCGACACGCCGCGTTTGAGGATCGTCTCGCGGTACTCATCCTTGCGGCTGACCGCTGCACGGGGGTTGATCACATTAGTGAAGACCATGGACGGCCCGAGGAACACGTCATCCTCACACCGCACGCCGGTATAGACCGAGACGTTGTTCTGAATCTTGCAGTTACGACCGAGCACCACGTTCGGCGAGATCACTACGTTCTGACCTATATTACAGTTCTCGCCTATCGTACAGCCGGACATGATATGGCTGAAATGCCAGATCTTTGTGCCCTTACCAATCGTGCAACCTTCGTCCACGTAGGACGACTCATGTACAAAGAACTCCGCCATCAGAAGAACAGTTTTAAAAGATCATTACCGTTGGCGAAGATGAGGAGGGCGATGAGGATCCAGAAGCCGATGTTATTGGCTGTCTCGAGGAACTTGTCGCTGGGTTTGCGACGTGTGATCATCTCCACCAGGAGGAACAGTATATATCCGCCGTCCAGCGCAGGAATCGGCAGGAAGTTCATGAAGGCAAGGATAATACTGAGGAATCCGGTCATGTGCCAGAACGTGTACCAGCTCCAGAAAGCGGGGAACATGGATCCGATGGCACCAAAACCGCCGAGCGACTGCGCGCCCTCTTTGGTAAAGACGAGGCGGAACTGCTTGACGTACATCGCCAGAATATCCCAACCGTACCGGATTCCCGCGGGGATGGATTGGAGGAAGGTATAGTCCGTGTGCTCGATGGAGAAGAAAGCGTACTTGTTCTTCGCCGCCACTCCTATTTTCCCTTGATCATTGAGGAAGAGGTGCGCCGTGCGCAGTTCCCCTGCACGATAATAATCGATGGTGACGGAGTCGCAGGGGTGCAGTTGCAGTTCCTGCGTTACCTGCACCTGACAGGGCGTGGGCACACCGGCTACCGCTACTATACTATCGCCTTTCTCGAGTCCGGCGTACGCCGCTGCATTGCCCGGCAGGACGGTGTCGATGACGAAAGGTACCCACTCGGAGAGGAGCACATACCGCTGTTTGGTGTAGTTCTTATCGGCGCGTGCTTTCTCGCGTTCCGCCTTGTCGTATGCGTTCTGGAGCGCCAAGTAGCGCGTGCCCAGATCCTCGCTCATCATCAGACGCACGGTGTCCTCTCCACGGAGCACCACCACCTCGCGCTTACCCTCGATGATGATCGATTGCACCACATCGCCCAGTTGCCCGGGTTCCACACCGTCGATGGTCAGGATCTTGTCCTGCTGCTCGAATCCCTCGTCGAGAAGAACCTGCGAGTAATACAGTCCGGTGTTCACGTTCTTGAGGGGAAGGGTATCCGTACCGTAATACCAAAGGAGCATAGTGAAAATCACGAGTGCCCCGATAAAATTGACGAGAATACCGCCCATGATGATGAAGAGCCTCTGCCATGCAGGTTTGGAGCGAAACTCCCATTCCTGAGGTTCGGCTGCGAGGTCGTCGGTCGAATGGGTCTCATCAACCATGCCGGCGATGGCGCAGTAGCCGCCGAAAGGCAGCCAGCCTACACCCCACTCTGTGGTCTCGGGGTGCTTGTCCCATTCCTCGTCCTCGTTGGGAGCGAAGAACTTCACGTGCCACCTGCCGTCGAATTTCTTAAACCGGACGAGCGATATCCTGGGGTTAAAGAACATATAGAATTTCTCCACCCTCACGCCAAAGATCTTGGCGAAGGTGAAATGGCCCAACTCGTGGATCAGCACGAGAAACGAAAGGGCTAATATCAGTTGGATTGCTTGAACCATCGAATCATTTACTATTTGGTCATTTACTATTTACCATTTCCTCCGCAATGCGGCGAGCCTCAGCGTCGGTCGCTACATAATCCTCGTAGGTCGGTTTGGCGATAAAGGGTGCTTTTGCCATAGTGGAGGCGATGATATCGCTCATCTGCAAGAAGGCGCATCTGCCCTCGCGGAAGGCGAGGTTAGCTACCTCGTTAGCGGCATTGAGCACGCAGGGTATATTTCCGCCACGGCGGGTGGCATCGTACGCCAGCCCGAGGTTCGGGAACCGGTTGAGGTCGGGTTCTTCAAAGGTGAGGTCCTTGATGGCAAACAGGTCTGCCCGCGGAAAATCGCTCTTGAGTCTCTCGGGGAACGAGAGGGCGTATTGGATCGGCAGCCGCATGTCGGGTGCACCGAGTTGGGCTTTGATGGCGCCGTCGGTGAACTGCACGGCGGAGTGAACGATAGACTGCGGATGAACGAGCACCTGGATCTTCTCCACCGGCACGCCAAAGAGCCATTTGGCTTCGATCACCTCAAACCCTTTGTTCATCATCGATGCGGAGTCGATGGTGATCTTCGCGCCCATGTCCCAGTTCGGGTGCTTGAGTGCGTCGGCGGCAGTAACAGTCTTCATCTGCTCGAGGGTATAGGTGCGGAACGGTCCGCCGCTGGCGGTGAGAAGGATCTTCTCTATCTCGTTCCTGTCCTCGCCTACGAGGGACTGGAAGATAGCACTATGTTCGCTATCGACAGGTAGTATCGGAGCATGGTGGGTCATTGCCAGATCGCAGATGATCTCGCCTGCCACAACAAGGGTCTCTTTGTTGGCGAGGGCGATGGTCTTACCGGCTTTGATAGCCTCTATCGTGGGGCGCAGTCCGGCGTATCCGACCATGGCGGCTACGACGATGTCGATGGACGGCATAGTAACCACTTGTGCAACCGCGTCCGCACCTGCCCAAATCTTCGGCATGGGGAGATTTGAAGATTGGAAGATTTGAAGATTTGAAAGTTTTTCTTTCAATTCCTCATAGAGACTCTCGTCGGCTATGCAGACCACCTCAGGGTGGAACTCCCGCGCCTGGGCGACCAATAGATCAATGCTCCTGTGGGCGCAGAGCGCATAGACGGCATAGCGGTCGGGATTGGCGCGCACCACGTCGAGCGTCTGCGTACCTATTGAACCGGTGGAACCTAATATACAGAGTTGTTTTACCATACAATCACCTCCTCGGGGTTAATGTATTTACCGCCGTCCCATAGCTCAATCTCCATCTCTTTCTCTCCGTCTGCTACACCGATAGACTCTCCTTCCTCCACTGCGGTGCCTTGTGTCTTGAGTGCCCGTTCTATATGACGGTAGATGGTGACAAAGGCGTCGTGCTGGAGAATGAGGGTGAAGGTGTTATCCGCCATCCGTTCTACGGAGACAAGTGTCCCACGGGTAGTGGCTATCACATTCTCGTTCTTGGGGGTGCGTAGTGTCACGCCGTACTGGTGCATATCCGGCTGAGCGGAACGAACAATTACGCCGCGTACCGGTCGCTGGAGTTGCCGGAAGGAGCGGGGTGCCGTATTGTCGTAAAGCGTCATGCGGTCGCGTTCCTTGAGTTCATACTGGTTCACGAACGCCTCCACCACTTCGCTCTCTTCGGCTACCAGCCGCGCTTTCTCCACGCGTTGGAGCGAGTCGAGCGACTGCACACTGTCGGTCGCTATGTCGCCCGCTGTGAGCTGCTTGATGACATCGAGGTACTGCCGTTGCAAGGAGAGATCTGTCTGGAGCGAATCGACACGGGCGGACTCCTCTATCAGCTGCTCACGGAGACTGGCGCTGTAGCCCGGCAGGATATTACGCAGCGGGGTATAGACGATCAGCACCGAGAGCAAGAGGATGAGCGCGATGATGGAGATCGTGATCACGCTGATAGCACCCAGAAGCGACACGCGGAAATGAAACACCTCGCGCAGCGTCCGGTCCTCCAGCATCGCAAAGCGGTATTTTACTTTATTATTGTGCATCCCTCGCAGGGCTTGAGTTGTTTGAAGAAATCATTGCCCTTGTCGTCCACGAGGATGAAGGCAGGGAAATTCTCCACCTCTATCTTCCAGATAGCTTCCATACCTAATTCGGGGTACTCGACGCACTCGATGGACTTGATATTGTTCTGCGCCAGGATAGCAGCCGGTCCGCCGATGGAGCCGAGGTAGAATCCGCCGTGTTTCTTGCAGGCGTTGGTGACATCGATGGAGCGGTTACCTTTGGCGAGCATGATAAGCGAGCCGCCGTTCTCTTGGAACTCATCTACATACGGGTCCATACGTCCGGCGGTAGTCGGTCCCATGGAACCGCACGCCATGCCTGCCGGGGTCTTAGCCGGTCCGGCGTAGTAGATAGGATGGTTCTTGAGGTACTCGGGCATCGGTTCGCCGGCATCGAGACGCGCTTTGATCTTCGCATGGGCGATGTCACGGCCTACGATGATTGTGCCGTTGAGGCTCAGACGCGTACCGATCGGGTATTTCGTCAGAATAGCGCAGACATCTTTCATCGGCTGGTTGAGGTCGATGCGTACGGCATCGCCTTCGCCTGCCTGACGCAGTTCCTCAGGGATGAGGGATGCGGGGTTATTATCGAGTTTCTCAATCCATATTCCGTCTTTGTTGATCTTGCACTTGATGTTACGGTCGGCAGAGCAGCTTACGCCGAGACCTATCGGGCAGGAAGCGCCGTGGCGCGGCAGACGGACGACGCGTACGTCGTGCGCCATGTACTTACCGCCGAACTGTGCACCGAGACCAATCTTGTACGCCTCTTGGAGGAGCTGTTTCTCCAGTTCTACATCGCGGAAAGCGCGTCCGGTCTCGTCGCCGGTCGTCGGCAGCGAGTCGTAGTAATGGGTGCTCGCCAACTTCACGGTCAGCAGGTTCTTCTCCGCGCTCGTACCGCCGATGACGATGGCTATGTGGTACGGCGGGCAGGCTGCTGTACCGAGGCTCTTCATCTTCTCCACGAGGAAAGGAATGAGCGTACCGGGGTTCTGGATACGAGCCTTGGTCTCCTGATAGAGATAGGTCTTGTTCGCCGAACCGCCGCCCTTGGTGACGCAGAGGAAACGGTACTCGTTACCCTCGGTTGCCTCCAGGTCTATCTGCGCCGGCAGGTTGCACTTGGTGTTCACCTCGTCGTACATGTTAAGCGGAGCGTTCTGGCTGTAACGCAGGTTGCACTCGGTATAGGTATTGAACACACCGCGCGAGAGCGCCTCCTCATCGGAGATCTCCTTTGTACTTGGTCCTTTGTCACTTGGTACCTTCGTCCATACCTGCTGTCCTTTCTCGCCATGGATGATGGCGGTACCGGTGTCCTGACAGAGCGGTAGCTGTCCTTTGCACGCCACCTCGGCGTTGCGCAGGAAAGTGAGCGCTACGTACTTGTCGTTGGCGGATGCCTCCGGGTCGCGAAGGATCTTAGCCACCTGCTCGTTATGGGAGCGGCGAAGCATGAAACTGACGTCATGGAACGCCTGCTGCGCCATCAGCGTCAGCGCCTCGGGTTGTACCTTAAGGATCTCGTGACCCTCAAACTCGCTGACGGACACATAGTCTTTGGTCAGCAGATAATACTCGGTCTCATCTTTACCGAGTTGAAACATAGGTGCATACTTGAATTCTGCCATATAATTTTCAAATTTTCAAATTTCCAAATTTTCAATTCTCCAACTGCCTTACCGGGAAGGTGAAATAGGTATCCGGGAAAGGTTCGGGCGAGAGGGTGAAATGCCACCACTCGGAGTCGATCGGCGCAAAGCCGTGACGGAGCATGGCGTTGCGGAGGATCAGCCGGTTCTCGGACTGGCGGTAGAGGGAGCAGGCGTAGTCGGGATGCGACTCGACGCCGAACCAGTCGAAAGGTGAGCCCATGTCGAGTTCCTTACCGGTAGCAACTTCCACGAGGGTCAGATCAACCGTCGAACCGCGGGAATGGGACGAGCGGGCGTAGATATAACCCTGCTCAAAGAGCACCGACTTGTCCACCATGGGATAGAACACGGCTTTCATCGTGGTGTCCGCGAGGTTCTCCGCCCACCGGATGAAATGGTTAACGGCAGTCTGCGGACGATACGCGTCCCAAATCTTGAGGCGGTATCCGCGTGCCTTGAGCTCGTCACTCACCGCCTTGAGGGAGTCCGCCGCTTGCGCCGTCATGAGTGCCACCGGCTGCTCGTAGCCGTCTATACGCGCGCCTACGAAATTATAAGTAGTATAATAACGGATCTCAAGGATGGCATCGGGGATGACATCGGTGATATTGACGAACGCAGAGCTGTCCATCTCGGGCGACTGCGGCTCGTTCTTCTTCACGCAAGATACACAAAACGCGAGAGTTAGCAGTAAAAATAAAGTCTTTTTCATACTCAAATACAAAAATTGCGTGCAAATTTACTACTTTTTTTGCACATATGCAAATATAATCACAAAAAATCGCCCCGAAGGACGATTTTTTTGGGCATTGTACTGTCCAACAGCAAATGCAATTTTGTGTGCAAAGTTAGTAAAAATAGTCAGCCTCTGCCGGACGATGATGCAATAATTGTCCGTTTTTCCAACACCTATTTATCGGATTTTGTCCGTTTTTCCAACATATATTTAGCGGATTATGTCCGTTTTTCCAACAATTTCAGCTGCAAAGGTACGAAGAATTTTTGATTTTAGTTATAGGAGTGGAGGCCACCGAGGAGGTAGGAGACTCCGAAATAGGTGAAGAGGACGAAGAAAAACGCCACAATGCACGCTATGTGGTAGGCAGTGTTAGACCGCTTCGCTGTAAGACCGGCTACGCCTGCAGGACCGTTAGCACTGTTAGACCGCTTCCAGGTGTGACCAAGATTTCCTATGATCGGCCAATGGAGGAGTGCGGCATAGACGATCATGGTGATGAGCGCCCAGGTCTCCTTCGGATCCCAGCCCCAGTACCGGCCCCATGACATATTCGCCCAGACGGCACCGATGAAGATACCGGTAGTGAGGCAGAAGAGCGCGGGGTAAAGGAGGATTTGGGATAACACCCCCACCCTTTCCCTTCTCTCAGGAGAGGGTAATACCAGCCCGATGATACCATTGATTGCAATGATGGCAAAGAGGGTGTAAGCGAGCATGATGACGGAGACGTGGATACCCAGAAGCGGCGTTTGCAGAACGGGCTGCAAGGGCGGTTTGGGAGTAACAACTTTGGTCATGATAATCGCCATCGCGAGCGCGAATACCGCTAACGCTATAAGACCGGCTCTGACGAGCCTGTAAGACCGCTTTGCTGCAGGATCGGTTCCTCCTGTAAGACTCTTCAGGAGCGCACGGAAACGCGTGCGGGGGGAGAAGAAGAACGCAATCATCGCTATCAGGAGCAAGGCATAACCGGTATAAGTGATGCCGATGCCCCACGGGTCGTAGTTGTACGCCAAGACCACTCCCATCCCGTCGCTGTCATAATCCGACTGGCAGAAACGCCAACCGTGGTATTTGAGGGGCTTGTTCATGCGGACGATGCCGGAGTCAATAGACATTTGAGATTTGTCATTTGACATTTGAGATTTGTCATTTCTTATCTCGGCAAAGCCTCGAGCGATCGGCTGAAGCCGTATGGACATTTGAGATTTGTTAGAGCGATCGAGAAGCCTCAACTCGGAGACGAAGTCCTTGGGGTTGCCCTCGTCATCGTAGAGGATATTGAAATCCCAGAGGAAGAGGGAGACGGAGGCGGAAACCCCACCCGACCTCCCCTCAAGGGAGGAGAAGGATTGGTAAGTGACGGTCTCCGCCTTATCAGCACGGAGATGGATTTCTCCCTGCATACCGAAGAAATGAGTCACCAACGCCCCCACGATAATAATCGCGAGGGCGAGGTGAATAAATGTACCATTTGGACATTTACGATTTAGCCATTTAGATGGCATTGATGAAGGCGACGACTGCATCTCTGTCTTCTTTAGATAGTTTCCAGAACTCTTGTGTAGGATAGTAGGCATCGCTCTGCGAGCTGTATCCATGCCACATGATAGCCTCTACGACATTTCGCGCACGGGTATCGTGGAGACGTGCCTCGTAGGCATCACCGGTAGCCTTGCGGTGGAGTCCGCGTCCCCAGAGCGGGGTCGTACGGCACCAGCCGGTACGGATATCGTTCTCCATGCAGAGTTTATGCTGCACCATATCGGTGTATGGCCAGATCTTCTGGTTGGGGTGGCGCGGCAGTTTGTTGTCACCTGCCTTGAAGAAGCCGTTCGGGTCACGTACCTCGTCCGGACCGGTAGTCCAGGTAGGACGGTGGCAGTAGTCACAACCGATCTGAGTGAAGAGTTCCTTACCACGGAGAACCTGTTTGTCGGTGACGTTACGGGCAGCCGGCACAGCCAGACCGCGGTGCCAAACCATGACCTGAGTAAACTCATCGTCGGTCATCTCGGCAGGAAGGGTCTTGGAGAGGAGGTATTCGCGGATATTGCTCTCTGCATTGTCGGTATGCCACTCGGGGTGCTCCTTATTGGGATCGAGTTTGGCGATATACTCCGCAAAGCCCGCCTGAACCTCCGGATCTTTGGAGGCATACTCGGCATAGATCGTACCGTTGAGGTCGAGGTAATGGGAGCGGCGGTCGGAACGGTTGACATTGGTGATATTCCAGATAGCGTTAGCACCGGCAGCGTCCTGCAGCGGTCCGCGGGAGAGGGCGTAGGTGAAGCGCTTGGGTCCCCACTGGGCGTCGTTCTTGTAATAACCGGTCTGCACCATACCTCCGGCATAGATAGCAGGGTTGAGTCCGTTCTTGAGTTTGCCATCCTTCTCTTCCTTGGCGTACTGGGCGATAATATCCTCGTCGGTGATGGCATCGAGGAGTCCGGTACCATAAACACCGATGGTGTTCTCCAGTTTAACCTCGTATCCCTCGCTCTCCAACAGACCGTCCGGATCGCGGTAGCCTTGGTTATAGACATAGACTGCCTCCTTGGGCATATTCACCTCGGGATAGCGGAGCTCGTAGGTCTCACCATCGGGGAACTTATTGCCATGTTCATCGGTAACGGTCTTCCAAGTCACGGTGATCTGGTCGGGATCGAGCGGCGCCTTGAAAGGCGCAGCGCCGAAGAGCTGGGGCATACCGGCGAGCCAAGGCACATACGCCTGTGTAGCCGGATTGATGACTACGAGGAGGGTACCGTTGCCCTGATGCGCAGCATCGTACTTACCCGCCGGCACAGAGGTACCATGGGAGTAGTTAGGGTGGCAGTGCTGGCAGGAGGCGCGTACATAGACAGGGCCTAAGCCGTGCTGACGCCCCGTAGCGTTGGTCACGAAATCTTTCTCGGCGATATTATCACCTTGTGAGAAAGCGATTCCCATACCTGAGTTCTCGGTTGCGGGCGTAGGCTGACGGAACGCCATGGAAGAGGTAGTGGTAGTAGTACCCAACTGACCGCCGGTGTAGTACCAATCCGGCAGATCGGTCTGAGGGGTAGTCCCTCCGCCCGGATTACACCCCGCAAATACTATGGCTGCTATAGATAGCAGGAAAATAGATGATTGTTTCATAAGATTTTTCGTTATTAGAATTATTCAGCAAGGAGGGCAAGAACCTCTTTGTCCATGAGATCGGCAATGACCTGCACTTTCTCGATAGCGGTCTGAACCTGCGGATTGCCCTTGGCGGTGTTCTCAAAGTCCTCGATAGCCTTGATGGCGGTGATGGCGTCGTCAATAGCCTGACGAACAGAGGTATCGAGTTCGGCATTCTTGGAGTAAACGTAGTTAGAGATAGAGTACTCACCTGTCTTGGCGCCCTCGTAGGCGTTCTTGATAGAGATGATATTATCCTCGAAATCGGTGGTAGAGGTGCAGCTGTACGGGCTCTCGATATAATCGCGCTCCTCCGGAGTGGAACTGACATAGGGGTTACCCATCTTGAGGTCAGCCACCTCGCCGGCGATATCCACACAACCGGAGATAATCTCCTCTGCAGCCTCCTGGAAGGATACATAGATAGACCCCGCCTTGCCGGCATTGATCATCTGTGCGCCGTACTTGTCCTCGAAGACATCTACCTCGCCTTCCTCCAGAATAGCCATTTTTTCCTCACTGACGGTACCAGCCCAGCAGTACTCGAGGAGGATAGCCTGTTGAACCAAATCCTCTACAATACCATTCAGATAGACTGCTTCCGCATGGGTAAGGTTGGTAGCATGCGGTTTGCCGGTACCGACGGCACGGCCCTCTTTCTCAACCGACTCAAAGAGCAGGTACTCAGCGGCGTGGAATCCCTTGAGGGCATATCCGAGTTTGTCACCCACGTATGCGCCACCCTCTTCCTCGATCACTGCCATACGTGCAGGGTCGTTCAGCAGGGCGTTCATCGCGTTGAAATCAAGCGGCCAGGAGTCGATATGCGGGTCGATGTTGTGGGCAGCAGCCGGACCGTAGAGGAACGCCTCGGATTGCTCCCAGTGCTTACGCATAGCGCGCCAAGCCTCGCCGGCCTTCTTCATGGCTTCCGTGTAAGCGTAGCCACCCTCAACGCTAATCAGAATGTCGGCGCAATGATCCCGAAGGTTGATACCTTCGTTCGCCATAGCGGAATAGGTAGCGATGACAGTGTTGTTGACATAAGGCGCCATGGCGCGCTCCAGCGCCTGCTCCTTGTCCGATTTGACATCGGTCTTTGGGTTGTTGTTACATGCAACCATCGAAACGACGGCTGCAGCACATAGTGCGAATTTGAAAATCTTGTTCATAATACTGTGTTGTTAAATTATTAATGTGTTAGTTGATAAAATCCTGCATAGACTATACCGACGGCGATCTGTGGCTCGTCGTTATAGAGTTTGCCCCGCGTGCCATCCGCCCGCATACCGGGTTTGAGGATGCCGTAGGAGAACTCCGCCTTGATGCCGATCTGCTTGATCGGGAAATAGTTGATGCCCACGGCGGCACGGTGACGCCCGCACCAGGAATACATATCCGTGGGCTGGCCGTCGTAACGGAACATGGAGTCGTAGTAATCGTACCGCGCGAAGAGGTAGAACTGCTGCTGTTTCTCGACGAGCTTGCGGTTGAGGAAAAAGAAGTCATAACCCGCCTCAAAACCCGCAGCGAGGGCGTCAGAAGCCACCCATTGTTTGGATGAGACGGAACCCTTGCGCATGGAAATATTATATTGTGTGATCGCCGCGGCGTCAGAGAGATGACCGTACGTAAAACTACCGCGGAGGATGACGCCGTGGTCCTTGTATTGGAAATCGAAGGCGCCGATAGTGACAGTACCCTTGACATCCTTGTAAGCCGAGGCATCCAGCTCTTTATTAGACTTGGAGAGGGTGTTGCGGAACGAGTTGCCGCAGTAGCCGCTGAGGGACAGGCGTAACCCTCTAACACCCGTATAATCCACGCGTGCCGCTCCGGCAAAAACGTTCGCTAACTTAAACTCATAGGGAGAACCTGCACCGGGTTTGATCCAGTTCTTGCGGTTGAAACGGTCGCTGTCCAAACCGGGGAGGAACATAGCCTGGTAGTGCCATCCGTTGGGTGTGGAGCCCATGAAAGTGAGCGCCACTTCGTGCCAGGTAGAAGGGATAATGGTGAAATCGCCCTCGTTACGATATACGCCGAAATACTCGGTCGATTCGTGGTGTGCGTTCAGTCCTCCGACCGGAATGACCTGCATACCGGCGCGGATGATCGCATAGCGGTTGAAGGCTTTCTGGAGCCAGAACTGCTCCAGCGCCACCTCACCGCCGCGCTCAATCTCGGATTCATACTCACCGCCTTCCTCCTCCTCAATCTCGATCGCCGACTCGGTGCCGCCGTGCTCAAACTCAATCTCCGTACCGACGGACCAGCCTTTCCCGAAATCGTAACCCATATAGATGACTACGTGGGGCAGGTCAAACTCGCCGTAATGGTCCCCGGCGTACTTCTCGGGGTTCTTACCGTAACGGAGATAGTTATTGGAAAAGAAACAGTGCTTGGCAGTCACCTCACCGTAGCCGCCGATAGTGAAACGGCGGGTTTTCTCGGGCTGCTGAGCCGTTTCCGCCTTTGGCTCCTGCGCTGCGGCAGTCACCATTTGTTGGGATACGGAGTCTTTTTGCTCCAAACGCTCCACACGCTTGATTAACGCCTGCAGGTCAGCTGCGGAGACCTTGATAGAATCCTCCGCACGCATACCTAATATGCACGAAATCAAGGATATAAGAAGAATCGTTACCTTATTTCTCATGACTAATAGTATCTAATTTTTTCACGATACAAAATTAGTCATTTTTCTGCATTCCTACAATCCCTTAAACGCGTGATTTTCGGGTAAGCATCTTGATTCCATAGACCGGCCAGTACGGCACTTTCTCGATACCGGTACGGACACGCGGGATATCCAGCAAGAGGAAAGCCGCCGTCATGATTCCTGACGCCCAGATGAGTTGGCCGAAGATCTGCTTGAGGGTGACGGACATGACGGAAATCTCACCCATGTGCCCCTCATAGCGGAACATGTTATCCGCCATGAAATGTTTGAAGAGCGTGGTGTAAAGTCCGTACCCCGACGCACCGGCGAGATACATATGGATCACATTGAAGATAAAAAGCGCCATGAAGAAATGCTCGAGGTCATGCACCGACTCATGGAGCGACCACATAAGCGAGGCGGCAAGGATAGCGTACGCACAGCCGCGGAAAGCAAGGCCAAGGCGGTACTGCTCAATCGGCACGTTGACATCCAGATAGAAATACATCCACATCGAATAGACCATGATACAGCCGAAACCGATAGCGAAGAGTTTCCACACTTTCCACCGCTTATGTCCGAGCCAGAAGAGGGTGATTGCAACACCGGCATAAACGCCGGGAAGCGACCACAGGCAGAGCGCACCTTTGGTATGCTCCTCCAGTCCGCGGACCTCGGTCCAGTAGATCTCCTCCAACGTGTGCTCGGCGCCTAACAGCAGTTCGGCTACCGCCGTGACGAAAAGAATCGCGAAGATATTCTTGTACCGGAAGATATCAAGCGATATATAAGGTTTCTCCACCGTATTAAGGCGGTATAGGATAAAGGCGAGAAGGATGAGGCTAATGGCGAGAATCCACCGCAGGCGGGGCGAGAAGAACCACATGAGGCGGTCGCCGTAAACGAGGATATAACTGATCATGAGCATGAGGAGCGAGATCAGCAGTCCGGAGGTGAAATCAATCCCGCGGAAGGGCATCCGCTGCGGCATGGGGCACCACGGTCGGCAGAGGGTGATCTGGATCAATACCACGAAGCACATAGTGCCGACCGTAAAGACATGCATCATCTGCCACGAGAAATGAAACGCAATGACCGCCGCCAGCCAGGCACTGCCGGTGATAGCAGTAAGGAGGATGATATGCAGGATCGGAAAGAAGATACCGAAATCACGCTCCGGGGTCATCCATAGCTGTATATTGGACATGCATTCGAACGTGCCCTGAATTTTCGCCATACCGGCAATGAAGCAGACGGGCAGCAGGACCGCCATGTTGGTAGTGGACATAGTGATGAGATTGCAGACGGCGATGATGATAGCAGAGGCGATAAGAAGCTGCTGGTTCGTGAAGCGGAACTTCGTTCTGAAGAGCAACGGGAAATAAACCGCCATGCCTGCCAAACCGGCGTAGAGAAGCATCAGCAGATCCTCCAGTTGCAACGCCGTGGTGCCGCGGATAGCCTCCAGCGCGCCGAGATAAACGCCGCCGGAGAACTGGATACAGAGTACCTGCAGGATATAAATCCAGGGCTGAATGCGTTTCGGCACCCACTCCCGGAACATGGGCATGATAAATGGCTGTGCCATTATGATTGACGATTGGACAATTGACGATTTAGTATTTAACCTCGCACTCAACGGAATAGCCGGCTTTGAGGCGGGCGAGATCTTCCGGGGCGTTCTCATCGAGCGCAATATGCGTCGTGAGGCGTTGCTCCACCTTGACGAAATTGCCGGTAGCATTATCGATCGGGATGAGCGAATAGGCGCTGCCTGTAGCGTCAGCCAAAGAGAGCACACGGCCCTTATAGACTACGCCGGGCACTGCATCCACGCGGATATCCACCTCTGCGCCGTCCTTGATATTAGGCAGTTGGGTCTCGCGGTAGTTCGCCTCCACCCATATACGGCTCTCATCGACAATAGAAGCAAGAGTCTGACCGGGGTTGACCAACTCACCTATATTAATATCGCGTGCGCCGAGCGCTCCCGAGTGGGTGGCGATGATATAACAATACGAGAGGTTGAGTTCCGCCAGTTCGACCGCCGCGCGTGCCAGTTCGACCGCCGCCTCGGTAGCTGTGAGGTTATAGCCGGTCTCGTCCGCCACGGAGCGTTGCATGGCGATGGTGTGACAGATCTGCTCGTAACGCGCCTTGGCAGCAAGGTACGAGGAGTGGGTCTGGTCGGCTATCTGCTGAGAGACCGAACCGGTACGGAGGAGCTGCCGGCAACGCTTGTCCTCCCGTTCAAGATTATCGAGGTTGGCTTTCGCCTCCGCCTTACCCGCCTCCGTGACAGAGATATTGGTGGTAGCGGTGCGGACGGAAGACCCCGCCTGCTTGCTCTGCTGCTCCACCCGGGCGAGATCGCTACGCGCCTGTGCAAGACGCAGTTTAAACTCCGCAGGCTCGATAATCACAAGCGTATCACCGGCATTGACATGCTGGTAAGCCTCGAACCGGATCTCCTTAATAAAACCCTGCACACGGGTGTTTTGCGGCGCTATATACTGACACACACGCGCATTGTCCGTGTACTCAATGCGACCAAAATGAGTGAACTGCAGGACCACATACGTGATACCCGCCAAAAGAATTAACACGACGACCGTGTTATACACATACGTAAAGATACGAGATTTATCCATAATGCCTTGGAATATTATCGGGCTGAACCCTTGCCTTTACCAAGGCCTTTTACGAAAACGGGTGCAAAGGTACTGCTTTTTTCTGAAATACGCAAGTTTTTGAGTGTTTTTTTGCCCATACAGCTGCATTTTTAGCCCTCTTAGCATCCCTATTTATCGTGATTTTGAAGGCTCTTAAGGAAATCTTAAGTTTTATTTAAGAAATATTTTGTACCTTTGTGCCCGATTTTAAAAAGGTACTTATATATGGAATTGAATTATGCAGGTATTATCGTTGGTGCTGCCGTGTTTTTAAGTATCGGCATTTGCCACCCTATAACTATCCGATTGGAGTATTATCTCGGCCGTAAAGGATGGTGGGTATTTTGCGTGGCAGGGATTGCATGCACTATCATCTCGCTAATGGTAGAATCACAGGTAGCGTCCACCATTATAGCCGCGTTAGCATTCTCCTGTTTCTGGGGCATCGGTGAGGTCATTAAGCAAGAGCAGAGAGTATTGAAGGGTTGGTTCCCGGAGAACCCGAAGCGGCATGACTATTATGAACAAAAACGAAAAGAATTAAGCCAACAAAAGTAACATGGATAAGCGATATTTATATTATATAGCCGGCTTGATTTGGGGGTTGCCCGGCGTAATGATTACTATCAAAGGGATACGTGCCTACACCGCAATGCCCGCACAGGAGCTATGGTGGCTGGGACTGATTACCGTGGGCGTACTCATCGGCTTCATCATGATGTTCAGCCGGATTGTAAACCGCTACTGCGCGCTTATCGCTGCGGAGCCGGACATGACCACCGTGTGGCACACTTTTCCGGTACGAGGTTGGGTGTTAGTGGTTTGTATGTCATGTCTGGGAATGGCATTGAAATTCACACCTTTCATCCCCGCGGAGTTCACTGCTTCTTTCTATTCAGGACTTGGTCCCGCACTGGTTATTGCAGCTATACTATTTATCAAAGGCTCGTAATATGCGTACGAAAATACTACTCACCTTATTATTATGTGCATGCGTCTCGTGCGCGCAAGTGAGCGAAGGACTCGAAAAAACCAAGGTTTATCAAGGTTTCAGCGGAGGCATGATGCTTCATACCGGCTGCCTATTCGGCAGGGACAGTCATGCTCCTCTCACGCCATCCGGTCGTTCTACCAGTCCGCAAGGAGGTTTGATTGGCATTGGCGGTGCGCTCAGGGTACACCTGTGGAAACACTTGCGCACCGGTTTTGAGGGTTTTGTATCCACGATGCCTTCCGGTATGACCGACTGCCATGATATACTCAAACCCGGCAGTTATGTACGAGTAGGATGCGGAGGGGCCTTAGCCGATTGTTGCTGGCGGTTAGAAAAAGCGTGGCCGTACATAGGCGGAGTAATCGGAGGAGGATCGATGAAAGGGCTATATATATTAGAGGGTGACGAGAATAGTTGGGCGCAAGATGCCAATAGCACTTTCCATAAACAATCGTTCTTTTATGTCACCCCTTATGTGGGGTGTGACTACTGCTTGACACGCAAAGTGCATATCACGTTCCGACTGGATTGGATGTTAGCGTTCCACCACCATGAGCTCACCATGCCAACCGGTCCAAGACTCTATTTGGGGTTCATGTTCTGTCACTAGCGTCTTTATGTATATCCCCAAAAATGGTGATTTTTGGCTCGCTGTATTGCTCATGTGAGATTTTTTTTGTAATTTTGCAGCAAATTTGCAAAATTTGGTACTATGTACAAAGCTACAGACAAGATAAGTGATCTCATGGCGCATGAGGAAGACGCGATCCAGATTATCAGCCGTTTCGGTCTGGAGATGGGCGTCGGGGAGCAGACGATAGAGCAGGTATGCGCGGCGCACGAAGTGCACACACCTACGTTTCTGGCAGTAATTAATTACAAGGTATTCAAGCACCGTGCTTTGCCTGCCGACATAGACCTCCCAACCCTGCAGAAGTTCCTGCATAACGCCCATGCCTATTTCCTCGATTTCCGTCTTCCGCGACTTCGTCGTTCGCTCATTGAGGCGATTATTCCGGCAGACCCAACGACCAAGATTCCGGGTCTTATACTGCGATGCTACGACGAGTTTGTAGAGGAGATCCGCACACACATCGAGCATGAGAACGAAGGTCTCTATGAGGAACACGCACATGACGACCAGCGGATCACCGACAAACTGACGGAGATCAAGAACCTGATTATCAAATATTATCCGGGAGCTTCCGACAAGAGTGACAGTAATGCACATCAACAATCATCTATCACTTATCTGCTCATTTCCGTAATGAGCGAGTTATGGCACACGGAACAGGATTTCGCAGACCACTGCGCCATCGAGGATTATATTCTCCGTCCGGCGGTGGCTCGTGCTAACGGAGAGAAAGCCAAAGGTCTCAAATCGCTCAGCCGCACGGCGCAACCGACTCAGGAGGAACTCTCTGACCGCGAGAAAGACGTTTTGATTCAGGTTGTCCGTGGTTTGAGCAATAAAGAGATCGCCGATGTCTTATGTATATCGATGCACACAGTCGTTTCACACCGCAAACATATCACCCGCAAGCTGAACATCCACTCCACCGCGGGCTTGACGATCTACGCGATTGTCAACAAACTGATTGACATCAATTCCCTGGAATAGCCGAGACAATATACAGGCGAAATATCGTGCATTCATGCACGATTACAAACAAAAGGAGTCACGATCGTGACTCCTTTTTGCGGTGCGGACGAGACTCGAACTCGCGACCAAGTGAATTGGTATTCGCGAGATTCGGTCTCTGCACAAAAAACAAAAACACCCTTTCGGATGTTTTTGCGGTGCGGACGAGACTCGAACTCGCGACCTACGGCGTGACAGGCCGGTATTCTAACCAACTGAACTACCGCACC
>CAJOCN010000020.1:0-36108 GCA_905233255.1 Paludibacteraceae bacterium | reverse complement strand
TTCAAAAGCGGGTGCAAAGGTACTGCTTTTTTTTGACATGAGCAAATTTTTCGGCACTTTTTTTTCAAAAAAATGCATTTTCTGCCTTTTTGACCGCCCGATGAGCCGATTTTTGGGTCCAACAGCGTTGTTTGGAAGTCATTTTTGGATTCTTATAGGGATTTCGACGCACATCTTTTCCTGTAATAATTTCATACCAAACGCATGCCGCCGTGTATCGCCCATAGACATAGTTAAGATGATAACCGTCCCGGCAGAGGGTGTCACCCAGTTTGGTTGCCCGGGCATTCTGAATAGCCATACCGCAGGGAATCAAAATCATTTGTTTATTTTCGCATTTTCTCATTTCCTCATTTGCCATCATGAGCACGTAACGAGTACATGACTGAATACTATCCCACATCTCATGCTGATCGTTGTGATATCTCGGGAAAGCAGGGTGCTTGGCATCAGCGGCGTACGCCCAAGTCTGCATCCAACACAGTTGCGCCGCCGGTTGGTAGTGACGCACGGTGTCTATCAACATTGAGAGCCATGGTTCGTAAGAACTCTTGATTCCGGAATCGTGGCTTGCCTGCTGGAGAGAGATATAGTCATACGTACCATCCTTGAGCGCCCGGCGGAGAGTAATGGTATCCTTAATCATTCTGGGAACTGCGTTGGTGCAAACGCGGTGCGAATACACGGCTGTGTCGCGAAGCAGGAAATCCGCGTGCTGCTCCAAAGAACACCCTCCGTAATAAAGGTTATGCACCTCCACCTGAACACCTTTCGCATCGCATAGAGGCACTAACTCCTGCTCCACAGCATCCCATGAGAAAGAGTTTCCGATACACAAGATGCGGATGACCAAAATTATTTGTAACAAATGACTCATAGTACTCAAACGTTGCGTAGTGGTAACAATGTGGTAATGTAAATGGACCGACAAGAGGCAGCATTAATGCGCTTCGAGCCAATTCTCACCTACTCCACATTCGGCAATCAGAGGGACCGAGAGGTGCACGGCGTTCTGCATCTCGAAGACTACGATCTCGCGCACGCGTTCCGCTTCCTCACGCGGCACGTTGAAGTTCAGTTCGTCATGAACTTGCATGATCATCTGTGCACGAAGGTTCTCTTCCTTCAGACGGCGGTGGATAGAGACCATGGCCATCTTAATGATATCTGCGGCCGTACCCTGAATAGGTGCGTTTACGGCATTGCGCTCGGCAAAAGCACGCACGGTAGCGTTGTGGGAATGAATATCCGGCAGATAGCGTTTGCGACCGAAGAGTGTCTCGGCGTAGCCGCGCTGCCGCGCCAGTTCTTTCTGGGCTTCAATATACTCAATGACCCGCGGGAAGGCGGCGAAATAGTCGTCTATCAGTTTCTTTGCCTCCGTGCGCGAACAATCGAGTTGCTGCGAAAGGCCAAAAGCCGAGATGCCATAGATAATACCGAAATTAGCGGTTTTAGCCTGCCGACGCTGGTCCTTTGAGACCTGGTCGATAGGCAGACCAAAGATCTTTGCCGCCGTAGCTGCGTGAATATCCTGATTGTTCCGGAAAGCCGCGAGCATATGTTCGTCCTGGCTGAAATGCGCCATGAGACGAAGCTCAATCTGGCTATAATCGGCGGAAAGGAAGACACAGCCCTCGTCAGGAATGACCGCCTCGCGGATGAACCGTCCGCGCTCCGAACGGATAGGCAGGTTCTGAAGGTTCGGATTCGAACTGCTCAAACGTCCTGTAGCCGTGACCGTCTGGTTATAGGTTGTGTGGATTTTTCCATCTTCGGCTATATAGCCCGGGAGAGCCGATATATAGGTTGTAATCAGTTTAGAGAGTGCTCTAAAGTCTAGGATTAGACCGACAATCTCATGACGGTCCTTCAGTGCCACCAGCACTTCCTCGGAGGTCGAGTACTGCCCGTTGCGGGATTTTTTCGCCTTGGCGTCCAGTTGGAGTTTGTCGAAAAGCAGTTCTCCGACCTGCTTCGGGCTATTGATATTGAAAGTCTCGCCCGCGAGGGCGTAGATACGCGACTCTATACCTTTCAGCTCCTCGCTCAGGGCGGTCTCTGCTTCTTTGAGTTTGGCGACATCGATCCGCACACCAGCCGCCTCCATATCCCGAAGAACAGGCACCAGCGGCAGTTCGACCTCGTTGTACAAATTCCATAGATCGGCGTCAGCCTTGAGGGCATTCCAATCGGGTTCTTTATAGGGATTAAACGCCACTTCGGGGTTCAGCAGGTACTGACAGAGACGATTCTCAATTGTGTCAAAAGACAACCTCTCCCCATCCCTCCCCTCAAGGGCGGGAGAATCAGATTCCTCTGCAGAGGCAAAGAGATCGAGTTGGTTGGGGTCTGCGGGTTTGACCGGTTTGGCGGGAGATTTCCTCGTACTCTGAGTATTCTGAGTACTTTGCGTATTTTGGGAACTCGGAGTGGTCGGCGAGAGCCTGCGCAGAAGGGTGTTGAACTCCAGCTCACGGTAGAGGGCAATCAGCGCCTCAAGGTTCGGCTCTTTCCGCAATAAGAGTTCCTCATCCAGGTTAATCGGCACATCGGTACGGATGGTAGCGAGGAAGCGGGAGAACTTGATCTCCTCCGTCTGGCTCTCCACCTTGGTCCGGAGTGCACCTTTTATCTCGTCCGTGTGGGCGAGCATGTTGTCTATCGACCCGAACTGCTGCAAGAGTGCCACAGCGGTTTTCTCCCCTACTCCTTTGCATCCGGGGATATTATCGGACGCATCGCCCATAAGCCCCAAGAGGTCTATCACCTGAGCTTGGTTATTCAGTCCGTATTTGGAGCAAACTTCCTGCGGTCCCATTAACTCAAACCCGCCTGTATGGCGCGGGCGGTACATGAATATATGATTGGACACCAACTGACCATAGTCTTTATCCGGTGTCGCCATATAGACCTCAAAACCGGCCTGCTCTCCCTGTTTGGAAAGCGTTCCTATAACGTCATCCGCCTCGAATCCGGGGACCTCCAGTACAGGGATATTCATGGTATCCAGAAGTTGTTTGATTACGGGCACAGCCTTGCGGATATCCTCCGGTGTTTCGGGCCGCTGGGCTTTGTATTGCTCATACGCCTCGTGGCGGAACGTACCTCCGGCGGGGTCAAACGCGACACCAATATGAGTGGGGTTGATTTTCTTGATCAGATCTTCAAGGGTAACGGCAAAGCCGAAGATAGCAGAGGTATTCTCCCCTTTGCTGTTCATACGCGGGGCTTTGATGAACGCATAGTACGCCCTAAAAATCATTGCATACGCATCAATAAGAAGCAGTTTTTTCATGGTTTACCAGTTAATGGGCGGGAGCCCGTTCTTAATCAGATAATTGTTTGCTGCGGAGAAATGTCCGCATCCGTCGAAACCGCGATAGACGGAAAGCGGCGAAGGGTGCGAAGTCTGCAGGACAAGGTGCTTGCGGCGGTCAATGAACTGCCCTTTTCGCTGGGCGTACGATCCCCAAAGCATGAAGACCAGATGTTCGCGCTCTTTGTTAAGCGCGGCGATAGCTGCATCGGTCAGTTCTTCCCATCCCTTTCCCTGATGGCTTCCGGCTTTATGTGCCTCCACCGTCAGCGTTGCATTGAGGAGAAGGACTCCCTGCTGTGCCCACCGGCGGAGATCTCCGCTCTGCGGGATAGGCGTGCCGAGATCCCGGTGAATCTCCTTGTAGATATTCATCAGCGACGGGGGAATCTGCACTCCCTCGGGTACCGAGAAAGAGAGTCCCATCGCCTGCCCATCCTCATGATAGGGGTCCTGACCTATGATCACCACTCTGACGGCATCAAAAGGACAGGAGTCAAAAGCATTAAAAATCAGACCAGCCGGAGGAAAACACCGGCGGGTCTGGTATTGGGTACGGACATACGATGTGAGGAGTTCGAAATAAGGCTTGTCAAACTCCGGTTGTAACACGCGTTGCCAAGATGGATCTATCCGTACATTCATTAGTCAACTATGAGCATTGCATCTCCATAATCACCGAACCGATAGCCCTCTTTGACAGCCTCTTCGTAAGCGTTCATCGTCTCCTCATACCCGGCAAAAGCAGCTACCATGAGCATCTGGCTCGACTGCGGCAGGTAGAAATTGACGAAGAAACTATTGGCTGCGGTGAAGCGGTAAGGCGGGAAGATGAACTTATTGGTCCATCCGTCATAGGGTTTGAGCATACCGTTCGTACCTACAATGGTCTCCATGGCACGCATGACCTCTGTGCCGACAGCACAGACGCGTTTGGAGTTCTCATGAGCTTTATTCACCGCCTCGACCATAGGTGCCGGCAGGATGATTTGCTCAGATTCCATCTTATTCTTCGTCAGGTCCTCCACATCGATCTCCTTGAAAATACCGAGGGAAACATGGCTGGTCATGAAAGTGGACTCAATGCCGTGAATCTCCATGCGTTTGAGGAGCTGTTTGGAGAAATGCAGACCGGAAGCCGGCGCAGCCACAGCGCCGATCTTATCGGCAAAAACGGTCTGGTAACGTTCTGTATCCATCTCCTTGACCGGCTGATCGTGGAAGATTTCGGTGTATTTCTCAAATGTCTCCGGGTCCATCGGCCGGCGGATATACCGCGGCAGCGGTGCGCTACCAAGGGCATAAAGACGGGGTACGAACTCCTCGTTGTCATAGTCGGTGAGGAAGCGGAAAGTACGTCCGCGGCTGGTAGTGTTATCTATCACCTCGGCTACAATAGAGGGATCATCCTCAAACGTGAGTTTATTACCGATACGAATCTTACGCGCCGGCTCTACAAGGACATCCCAGTAACGATTACGATGGTTCAGTTCGCGGAGCAGGAAGACCTCTATCAAAGCGTTCGTTTTCTCCTTATGTCCCCATAGACGGGCGGGGAAAACCTTGGAGTCATTGAAGACAAAGAGGTCACCTTCGTCAAAATACTCTACCAACTCGGGCAGGGACTTATGCTCCACCTCGCCTGATTTGCGGTGGAGTACCATCAAACGTGCCTCGTCGCGATAGGAGGCAGGGAATTGGGCTATTTGTTCCTCCGGCAGTTTGAACTTAAACTGGCAGAGGCGCATATCATTGGATTTGTACATATTCGTAATCGTTCAGTTTTTCTAAAAATGTTTCTATTGTATAACAGTTTTCCACGCGCGTGTCTCCTACTCGGGTGCGGCGGAGAGCGATAAGGTGTGCTCCCGAGTTGAGTTTCTCGCCGATATCCCTCGCCAGAGCTCTGATATACGTACCTTTGGAGCACACGATGCGTAGAGTCAGTTGCATCTTCTCCTCATCGAAAGCGAGCACCTCTATCTCATCTATCACCAGCAGTTTGGGTTTGAGTTCGACCGTCTCACCTTTGCGCGCCAGTTGGTAAGCTCTTTTACCGTTCACCTGCACTGCAGAGAACATAGGCGGTACTTGCCATTGTTCGCCCAGGAAATGCGGGATCGTCTCATCTATCAGCGCGCGGGTGATATGCTCGGTGGGATAAGTGGCGTCGATCTCTTTCTCCAAGTCATAACTCGGCGTGGTAGCACCCAACTGGAGAGTTGCCACATACTCCTTGACATCGTATTGGAGTTGGTCAATAAGTTTGGTCTTACGCCCTGTACAGATGATCACCACACCCGTTGCCAAAGGGTCGAGAGTGCCGGTATGACCGACTTTCAGTTTCTTGGTGCCGAGTTTCCGGCAGAGGTTGTACCGCACTTTCGCCACTAAATCGAAGGAAGTCCAGTGTAGCGGTTTATCAAAAGCCAGAACCTCCCCTTGCTCAAAATCCCACATATCAGCAGAGGGTTGTGATGATGGCTACAGAGCCGACTATGGCGCAATACACCGCGAACCAGACGAGACGCTGGCGACGGACTATCTCTATCATGAACCGGCAGGCAAAACAGCCGGTTACAAACGCTGCGATAAAGCCGACGATAGCCGGCAGGAGTTCCAGATTCGTACTTGCCTCCCCTTGGAGTATATCCAGTAGATCAAGGAATGCCTCCCCTAAGATCGGGATGAGTACCATCAGGAAGGAAAACTGCGCCACACTCTCTTTCTTGACACCGCAGAGGAGTCCTGTAGCGATGGTCGAACCCGAGCGGCTGAGTCCGGGCAGGACTGCACATGCCTGGGCTATACCGATGATAATAGCATCTTTATACCCCACCTCATGACCTGCACCTTGGCGTTTTTTCTGGAGCCACTCGCTCAGAGCCAATAGTACTGCTGTAACCAGCAGGCAGATGCCCACCAGAAGCAGTCCGTTGCCGAAAAATGCCTCTACCTCGTCCTTGAAGAACATACCAACAATAAACACCGGTATCATGGACACCAGAATTTTCGCTACATAGTCCTTTTCCGCATTCCATTGGAGGGTGGTAAATGTGCCTTTGAAGAGCTGCGCCACCTCGCGCCGGAAAATCACCAGCGTGGATAATACGGTGGCCGTATGCACCAAGATAGCAAACGACAGATTCTCTTCGCCCGACGTGCCTAACAACGCCTGACCTATCTCCAGATGACCCGACGAAGAAACAGGGAGAAACTCCGTCAAGCCCTGCATGATTCCCAATATCAGAGCCTCAATCCAGTTCATTTCTTCTTAGCGCGGAATAAGATGGCAAAAAGCATAAACACAAACCCGAAAAGAGAAATCATCGGTCCCACCGTAATACGACGGAACGAGAAGATATCGGGGTTATAAACCTCTCCGGAGGGTTCTCCTGCCATCAGAGCGAAGCCCAAAATGATGATGACTACCGAGACCGCTATCAGGATCAGGTTGAGCGTAGGTAATGTATGTTTCATAACAAAAAAGCAAAATTAAATCTCATACAACGAGTTATTATCCATGCGGATATACTTGCCGGTAGCAATCAGCGAAGCCATAAGCGTGATCAACACGCCCGAGCATAATACAACTACCGACACGAACGTGATATTCTGCCACGTAAGCGGGAAAAGCAACAGCCCCAGTTTGTACTCTACATAATAGACCACACCGCTGAGGATTGCCAACGCTACCAGTCCGGAGATGAATCCCATGAGCATGTTCCGCAACACAAACGGCCTGCGTGTTACCCATGAGGTAGCACCTACCAGCGTCATCGTATTAATCAGGAAACGCTTGGAGTAAATCTGCAGACGGATCGTATTAACGATCAGCACCAGCGATACCAGCAATAAAGCGATTGCGACTGCTAATAAGATAAGCGAGAAATCATGCACGTTACTGGACATCAAGTCCGCCAGATCCCGCGGATAGATCACCTCTGTGACATAAGGCAACGCCTCTAACTGCGCCGCCAACAACGCCAGACTATCCGGTGCGCTATAGGCATCCGTCGGGTGAATCTCATAACTGGCGCTCAGCGGGTTGTAACCCAAGAACGCACTCGGATCCTCACCCAGCGACCGGATATGCTCCTCCAGAGCTTGTCGTTCCGAAACATAGGTATAGCTGCTGCAATGGCCTCCCGCTGTCAGAATCGATTCCAGACGGGCACACTGAGTACTATCCGCCTCCTGCGAAAGCACCGCTGTGAGGGTGATATTCTCGCGCATACGCGTAATGAGCGCTCCTGCCGACAGCAGGAGCACACATTCCATACCTATGAGGCACAACACCAGCGAGACGCTGACGGCGGAAATAAAGTATGAGTTACGAAATCTATGTTTCCTCATTAATATTCCCAGAGATCTTGCTCAAAGTTCAGCAGTTCCGTAGCGATACGCGCCTGCTCTTTCTTAACCTCAGCCTCATCCTTTGCATAATCCGGAATCCAACGGTTATACATGTTACCCTCACCTACGATATAAGAGGTAAAGAGACGTTTCTGGAAGAACTCGTCAAAGGTAACACGTTTCACCTCGTTGCGGTTCGGGATAGCGTACTGCATAGCCATGTACGGACGCAGTTTGTCGAACGGAATCCAGAACATGATAGACTCACGCAGGGATGCCATAACATTTGAACTGTCGCGGGTGGTGATCAGATCTGCCTGCAGCGGTGCGATAGCCATGATCTTCGTATGCAAACGGGAAGTGTGTTTATCGAAGAACACTACCTCCTGAATCAGGTACTTCAGCTGGTTGCGCACAATCGGTTCAAAACGATAGAAATGACCGGAGAGCTCGTCCGCCACACTGTCATAGTGGATCAGCATAGCATCCGAAGCGGTGATATCAAAGTGGGTCGGATCGTCCGAATAATCGGCTGCAGGATCATCCGCCATGAACATCATCGGGATCATGCTACGCTGTAAGGGTTCCTGCTTGAAGTCCGGTTTGATAGTCTCCATGTTTTTCTCGTAGATGGGCAGACCATCTACGACTGCATCGGCAATCACCTTGAAAAGGTTACGATAATCGGCATCATCCGATTTGGTCGGGAAATAGAGCTGATAGTTCTGTTTATAACGCATATCTATCACGCGATATACGTAACGCGCCCAAATCACATCATCAATGCGGTGATCTACCATCACAATCGTATCATGAGCGTAGGAGAACTCCTCCGTCTGGATACGCGCACTACCCATCTCGTCAAAGAACGAGGTCACCTGGTGCTGTGCCTGAGACGTAACAACGCCTAAAAGCAAGCATGCGATAATACTAATTTTCTTTATCATAGTCTTAACTTATTAATTCAGCGTTAAAGGAATAGGAGACAGACGAATCTCCTTGCCGTCCGGACCTTTTGCACGGATATCCGTGATGATGACGGAGTTACCCGGTTTGAGTTTGCCCAGACGATCCAACTGCTCACGAGTGAACTTATTACCCTTTGACTCCAGATAAACACCATTGATGTTAGCACGGAAACCGGCAATCTGGAACGGCAGATCGAGCAGTCCGTCAGGACCGTACGATGCGATCACCGTTGCGCTCGGGTTCAACAATCCGCTACGCGGAATAGGTTTCTCACCGTTGTACTCATTCTCACCCGATTTGAAGTATGCACCCGGTCTGGGCAGCGCCTTCACGCGGTATTCCTTGCTTCCCATCGGTTGCATACGGCCATCCAATTCTGCGGATACGGAAATGGAAACACTCTTGGCAGCATCGCCCGGTTTGATAATCCATATACCACCCTGTTGCTTAACGGAAGCTCCGTTCACCGTCACTTTGACCTTGTCGTTGGCAACACCCGGCACAGAGATTGAGAACTTGTTCTCATATCCGCGGTACATGATATTGAGGTCGTTATTCGAGATTGTCACAGCCGGCTCTCCTACGCTATACTCGCTGGAGAAAGGCAGGTTTTCCATCTCGCCCGTAGAGGGGTTCTGGTATGCAATCCAACCGGAGTATTTCTTCAGTCCCACGCCGGAAGCGGAAACCTCATAAACACCTTGGTCATTAATACGCTGACCTTCTACATAGTACTCCGGACGCTGTGTCGAGTCCACCGCTGCCAAAATTATATGCGCCGTGTACTTACCGCCACGGATCACATAATTGGAGTTTGGAATCACGTACGCGTTCAGTTTATTCACGCGCAGGTCACCCGCGTCCGTACGATCCATCAAGTATTGGATCAACTGGCTCTCGGTCGAACGAACATCATTCTGCATCTTAGTGAGGATAGTGATGGAAGCGCCTACAGGCATACCTTCAAAAATTGCTATCTCCCAATCGCAAGAATCTTTCTCGTGCGCGTTGTAGCCACGCTCGGTAGCGAGGTTCTGAAGGATTGAGTTGCGCAACTCCGCATCGCTCTCTACGAGCCCTGCTGCATAGTCACGATAGTATGCTACTATTTCTTTTAAAATCAATCCGTTACCTTGTACGATTGCGTATTGAGCCGTTACATCGAGATTTGAATTGCCCTCTATATGCATAGTCGGGTCAATCCCCTGCGCTTTCCATGCGTCCACCGTCTTCTGACCATCCGCCAGGATAGCAATATGCTCCTTGAAATCCTGGATGTAGTTATAGAGCGAATCCGCACGTTTTTGCACCTCTACAGCTTTATCATACCACTCTTGTGTTTTCTCAGGGTTGTCTGCGTTGGCAGCCTTGAAATCACGATAGAGTTTCGCATTACGCGTGTCTGACGCAGCGATAGAGGAGTGCAGGCTATTGTCCACCAATGTAAAACCATTGAGGATATCCGTACTTACGTTCAACGCCAACATGGCGGTGAGCACCAAGTACATCATACCGATCATTTTTTGTCTCGGGGTTTCCGGACAGTTTTTTGCTCCACCCATTGCTGAAGTGTTTTATTGTTGGTTTTAAAAATTCTGAATTATCATTTACAATGCATTACGCCAGCGCATTAAGCATAGAGCCATAGATGCTGTTAAGATCAGCCACCTGCTTCTGGAGTTGCTTAGCGCCGTTTGCAAATGCCACCTGTGCTTCTGCAGCCTCTTTAGCGGCAGCGGCAGCCTCTTTCTGAGCAGCAGTCTGTGCGTTTACTGCCTGAAGTTGCAACTCATATACACTATTGAGAGAAGCGATGCTCTTGCCTACCTGCTCCACACCGGCCTTGTATGCCTTGGTCTCCTCGGCAGCCGACTTCAGATCAGCACCGATCTGGTCATAAGCGCCGGACAGACCTTGGGTAGCTTGTGCCAAAGAGTCCGTAGCGACACCGGCATTAGCCAGTTTGGCAGCGTACTCCGTGGTTGCAGCTTCTGCAGCTGCCAGTTTTTCATTCAGTTTGACACCGGTCTGAGCCACTTTACCCAACTCGCTGAACTGCGTTGCGGTCTTGGCCAACTCGGCGATACCCTCTTTGAGCGCTTTATAATCCTCGTCCTTCAGCCCCGGAGCTTTAGCACCGGCAGCACCGGTTGCCTCTGCTGCGGGAGCAGCTGCGCCGGTTACAGCTACTGCTGCACCTCCGGCTACGCCGGCACCCAAAAGGGTCGGACGAGCTTGCTTCGATTTTTCTTCCAATAACTCCGGTTTGGTACCATATTCCAGCAACTGCGGGAACACATTCTCCCAGTGGAATTCCGGATGCGGGTGCTCCAATGCACCGATAATGAACAAGAACGCCTCGGTAAACATACCGACCATCAGCACCTGGCTGGCACCCGGCCAGTGCAGAATCTTAAACAACGCACCGATAATAACGACGGATGCACCTACTGAGTAAACGATGTTTACAATGTTCTTTCCTTGGTAAGACTCATACCAATGCATGAACTTTGCGCCAAAACCTTGATTTGCAGCTTTTTCTGTAGCCATAATTATGAAGTTTAATGATTTAATATTCCTTATTATATTATTCGCCTATGTATGCGCGAACGCAACGGAATCCGATGTACGGACGGCTCTCATACTGATACTCGTATGTGCGCACACCGCACTGCATGAAATAACTGATATCTTTCCAACTTCCGCCCTTTACCACTTTGCGTTTGAGGATGTCCGGATCGGCCTTACGAGCCATGTAGTTATAATCCGGGTTCAGGTCGTGGATATGCGTATTAGCCGCACTCTGATAAGCCGAGTTGGTCCACTCCGATACGTTTCCTGCCATATCGAAGAGACCGAAATCGTTCGGACGGAACTGCGCTACGCGCATAGTGGTAGTTCCGGTATCATCGTTGTAGGCACCGCGGTAAGGTTTGAAGTTCGCGAAGAAACAACCCTTGGCATCACGTGCATAGTTGCTACCCCACGGATACATTGCCATCTTGCGGCCTCCGCGGGCAGCGTACTCCCACTGCGCCTCGGTCGGGAGACGGTATTCGTTCACCTCTACCGAGGAGTTCATGTTATACAGTTTGGTACGCCAGTTGCAGAATGCATGCGCCTGCTCCCAGGTAACACCTACTACAGGGTACTCAGCATAACCCGGGTGCTTGAAATACATGTGAAGCAACGGATCATTATATGAGAACTGGAAATCACGCGCCCATACCAACGTATCAGGATAGATACAGATAATCTTCTCCGTCAGAAGATCTTTCGGCTCACGCAGCGGACGAATGATCGTAGAGTCGCATATCTCGTTGTTGGAATTTACCCAGAACGTATCTACACGAGCCGTTGCTCCGGGAGGATAGGTACTGGTCGCCACATCGAATTTATTACGCTGTGGCAGCGCCTCATCCATATTCACCCAACTATAGCGATAGTGCAGGTTATTGGTATTCAGCGTCATACCGTCCGAATAGAACATAGTGGACAGGGCATCTACCACATCCTCTTCTTTGCTGCGCCAAGGTACTTTTTTGGTCCAGTTGATGCGGAAATTCTCCTCATCAAAGTCCTCGTCTTTCGGCTGTACGGCGTAATCCGTCATACCGGCAGCAATGAGGTTGGTCAACGCAATCGAGTCGCGCACCCAGTTAACGAACTGGTGGTACTCGTTATTCGTGATTTCCGTCTCGTCCATCCAGAACGCATCTACGGTCACCATCACGATGTTATCCGGCTGCTCAAAAACAGCGGACTGCGTGTTCGCACCCATCATAAAACTACCTTTCTTGATAAACAACATTCCATAAGGATTGGCCTCCTTGAAGTTGGTCGATTTGGTAACTCCCACGAGTTCTCCCGCCGGTTTGTTGCAACTAGCCACTGCAAACGCTAACGCGATTAAGGGCAAAATCATTCTCATTTTCATACTTACAAGTATCTAATTGATTTATATTTATTCGTTCTTTTGGGCTTCAGGATATCAAATCCGTATGCCAAATATATCTCGTGACTTCCGTAACTCTCCAGTAGCAGCTTGTTGGTCGGTAGTTCGCAACTGTATCCCAACTGCAGGCCGGAGATTATATCTATTCCTAATAAAATATTAACGCTTCCTAATATGCGATATCCGAGTCCCCAACGATATCTGTCCTTGTAATCGCACATCAACGTCAGATTCACATCCCAACTCACGAAATCACTCATCACCATCGCACTCGGGGTCAGCACCCATTCCCGATAATTCTTCAACCGGAAGTGATATCCGCCTGTGACATACATCGTTCCCGCTACCTTCACCACCTGTGATGTGCCGCTTGTGCCGTCACTCCAATCGATTTTGGGCTGCGTCAAGTGGCTGTAACTGGCGCCCACCCACCATACCGGAGTACTGTACAACAAGCCTATACCCATGTCGAATTTCATTCCCGACTTGCTTGCCCGCGGCAGGGCTTCATCGTTGGCATCGTGGTACTCATCGCCCATCTTGCTCAGATTGATAGAATCGCCCTTGAACCCGACATTAATGAATCCGAGATCCACTCCGAGACTCAAATAGCCTTTTCCCAATCTCTGCCGATATGCGTACTGGGCATACAGCGACTGGTTGGTGAACAATCCGAAACGGTCATTCAAAAAGCGTATTCCGGCGCCGTGGCTCGTCTTGCCGATACGGAAAGGCGAATTGAACGAAAACCAGGTACTCATCGGTGCATTTTTAATGTCCACATACTGCATTCGGTGCATTCCCGCCACCTTCATCAAATCGCCTTCTCCCGCCGCAGCAGGATTGTAGGCAGCCAACATGTACATATATTGCCCCATTTGCGGATCAAACTGCGCACTCGCAGTAAGAGTGGCTAACAAGCCGAACAGGACAACAACTACTCTTTTCACGAAATCAATACTCATCCTCATTGTAGAGGAAATCATCATCATTGGTTGGAAAATCCGGCCAAATATCCAATATGCTTTCATACTGATCTTCGTCATCTCCTTCCAACTCATTCAAATTCTCTATAACTTCCATAGGAAGCCCCTCTCTGTTCGCATAATCCAGCAACTCATCTTTGGTTGCAGGCCACGGAGCGTCGTCCAATTTTGATGCTAATTCTAATGTCCAATACATACGCGTAATACAAAAAATCGTGCAAAAGTAGTAAAAATAGTTGATACGTGCAAATAAATCGCACTTTATTTCACATTTTTCGTTAATTTTTACACTGTTTTGTGCTTTTCCGTCAATTTTTACACATTATTGCACTTTTTCCCACGCACTTTCTGATTCGCCATTTTGATAGCAAATCAGGCGCGAAAGTACAAAAAAGTAATCACTTAGCCTGTTAATATATCGCAATGCTATCTCAGATGCCTTAGCTTCTATCATTCTGCGCTCTGCACGTCTGCAAATAGTCCGACAGATGTGACAGCGGACTACAGGCTCGCTTCCGGCGGGCAGTATAAACGCACGCTGCGGAGGCACTACGGCCTGTATCTCATCTATCCATTTCTCCACCGTATGCACATCGGTCTCCGTAATCCACTCGCCCGGAGCTTCACTCAACGCGGCACCCAGATTGAAGAGCTTGTTTTGGATCACAGCTAACTGTTTGCCATTCTCCACTCGTAATTCGTCATTCGTAATTACGCTTTGCAGCGCTCCTACCCAGCTGTTGAGTTCATCCACCGTGCCGTATGCTTCTATGCGGACGTCTGTTTTGGAAACCCGCTGTCCCGATGCAAGCGAGGTCTCACCTTTGTCCCCTGTTTTAGTATAGATCATGGTTATATTGAATTTTCATTTTTCATTTTTCATTTTACAACTTTACATTGTAGTGTCGCTTCAGGTAATGAGGATCGACGAAGAGTAATCCCACGTGGTAGAGGTCCATGGATGTTGTCACACGCGCATCCTTTTTCAGTTCATGCCACGCCCGCTCCATCGACTCGGAATAATGGATATCATCGATGATGAGCACACCTTTCTCCGCCAAGAGAGGCAGCAGGAACCCGGCATAGCGCATAGTGGCTTCGTAGGTGTGGTTGGCATCGATATATGCGATGTCCGGAGAGTTGCATAACGCGTGCGCGCGACTATATAAGGTGTCATCGATGGGTCCTTCAACCCACTCTATATTTTCCATCTTGAGTGCCCGCCAGGTGCCTTGGGCAATCTTCAGAACCTCATGGCTGCCCTCCATCGTCACCACCCTGTTCCGGCTGTCCGGTGCAGCCAGATACGCAGTAGTCACACCAAACGAGGTGCCCAATTCCAGTATCTGCAGTGGCCGTTTCTCGTGCTCTCCCATCCAGTTGACGAGCCGGAAAAGCGCTTGCGCCACCTCCGGCCTCTCCAGATGAGTGCGGGCGATATCACACACTCTCCTGCGAACGGATTTCCCTTCCGGTGTTCCCTGTGAACCGTAGTCCACCACCTCGATCTCATCGGTACAGGCTAACAGCAATTCTCGGCGCCGCTCTATGTCCGCAAAACAATAGTAACTGTTCCGATCGCGCAGGATGAACCGCACCAACTCAAAGAGATAAGGAGAATGGATGCCTTCGCCACTCGTGTTCCAAGCCGTCAAACGGTGTCTCAGAAACGCCAGGGCACGGTGTATGTACACATTTTTTGCCATTTGGGGCACAAAATTACTAAATTATTTGCACATATGCAAAAAAAAGTGTAATTTTGTAGCATGATTTTGAATTATATTTGGATTTCACTCATCTTGCTGGCCGTTCTGATCGGTTTGGTGCAAGCTATTTGGTTCGGAAACGCGGATATTTTCTCCGCTATTCTCAATTCCACTTTTGATAATGCCAAGACGGGTTTCGAGCTCTCTCTCGGTCTGACGGGTGTCCTGTCGCTATGGATGGGTATCATGAAGATCGGCGAGCAGGCAGGGGCGGTCAACACGCTCGGTAAGGCGATCAACCCCTTCTTCAGTCGTATCTTCCCCGATATTCCGAAGGGACATCCTGTCTTCGGCACCATGCTCATGAATATCGCGGCGAACATGCTCGGTCTCGATAATGCCGCTACGCCGATGGGCCTGAAGGCGATGGGCGAACTCCAGGAGCTGAACGAGGACAAGACCAAAGCCTCAAACGCCATGATTATGTTCGTGGTCTTGGGAGCAAGCGGTCTGACGCTGATCCCGACAACCATCATGGCATACCGCGCGCAACTCGGTGCAGAGAACCCCGCGGATGTCTTCCTGCCCATTCTTATTGCTACGTATGTAGCGACATTAGTCGGGCTGATCTGTGTCTGCATCGCGCAGAAGATCAAGATGAAAGACCCGGTGGTGTTAGGTACGATCATCGGTCTGACAGCTTTGGTTGGAGCGCTTGTATGGGGTGCCACACGCATGGATCCGCACACGCTCTCCGTCGTTTCCGCTGCCATTGCGGCGATCCTGCTGTTAGGCGTCATATGCTGGTTCATTCTCCAGGCATCTTTCAAAAAAATCAACGTGTACGATGCCTTTATTGACGGAGCCAAAGGCGGTTTCCAAACCGCGGTGGGTATCATCCCCTACCTCATCGCCATCTTGGTTGCCGTAGGTATGTTCCGCGCCTGCGGAGCGATGGATCTGCTGGAGCGTGGTATAGCGTGGTGCTTCGCCGCTTGCGGGATCAACCCCGACTTGGCAGGCGCCGTACCGACAGCCCTGATGAAACCTCTCTCCGGCAGCGGTGCACGCGGACTGATGCTCGAAGCCATGACCACTCATGGAGCGGACTCGCTGGTCGGCAGGCTCTGCTGTATTCTCCAAGGGACTACGGACACCACGTTCTACGTCCTGGCTGTCTATTTCGGATCGGTAAACATCAAGGATACGCGCCACGCCGTAGCTTGTTGTCTCTTGGCTGATCTGGCGGGTGCGATAGCGGCTTTTGCCATCGCCCCGGTCTTCTTCGGATAAATAACAAATAGTAAATGGACAAATGGTAAATTATATCTGTCAAGATACCTCGATGCCTGCGCTGGATGAGCGCCGCGTGAACCGCTGGATAAGGGCGGTGGCTGCCGATTACGGGTTTACGGTGGGCAACATCAACTATATCTTCTGCTCCGACGAGCGCGAGTTAGAGGTCAACCGTCAGTTCCTCGGTCACGACTACTACACCGACGTCATCACCTTTGACTACACGGCGGGCACCACGCTCAACGGCGATATCTTCATCTCGCTGGACACCGTCCGTTCGAATGCGGAGACGGTCGGAGTGCCCTTTGAGGACGAACTGCGGCGGATCATCATCCACGGGGTCCTCCACCTCACGGGACAGGGCGACAAGACGCCCGAGACCAAAACTCAGATGACCGCCAAGGAGGAAAAAGCCCTCGCCAAATGGTAAAAATTTCCACATTTTATTCTGTTACTCATATGAAAAGAATGCTTGCTGTGGCGCTGTGTGCGCTGTTACTTATGCCTGTATGGGCGGTTAATTATTGTGCAAGTTCGTCCTGGGGCTACGCGGGGACGAACGTGACCGGCGGAGGCAATGCGACTCCGACCTTGGTAGATAGCGAATCAAAGCTCAAAACGGCCCTCGGTAAGGGGAACAACGTGATTATTATCACGCAGGATATCACCATCGAGGATCATATATCGTCCGACAAAAGCAACATGACCATTATGGCGTTGCCGGGCAAGAAACTCATCTCCGAGCAACAGAACAAAGACCACTCGGGTATCCTATACCTGAAGGGCAGCAACCTGCTGTTGCGGAACCTGACTTTCGAAGGTCCCGGAGCGTACGATGTGGACGGATGGGATAATCTGTGTCTGGACGGTGCGAAGAACGTATGGGTGGACCACTGCGATTTTCAGGACGGCTGCGACGGCAATTTCGACATCAAGGGCAAGAGCGACAACATCAGCGTCACCTGGTGCCGTTTCCGCTATCTGAAAGCACCTCGAGCAGGCGGTTCTGGCGGATCGAACGACCACCGTTTCTCCAACCTGGTCGGCTCCGACTCTTCCGACAAACCCACAGACGGAACATACAATATCACCTACGCTTTCTGCTGGTGGGACGAGGGCTGCAAGCAGCGTATGACGCGTTGCCGCAACTGCGAGTTGCATTTTCTCAACTGCTACTGGAACTCCTCCGTAGCCGACTACTACGTAGGTCCGGAGAACGCCAAATGTTATTTTGAGGGCTGCACGTTTGCCGGTAAAGCCAATAGTGCCAAGGGCATATGGAGTCCGTTTAGCGGCTCTACCAATTCCTGTAAGTTCGTCAATTGTACCGGCAACCTGCCGTCCAACAGCGGTACCGTGAGTGCCCCGAGTTACGGATACGACAAGCTGAGTGCCGCTACGGCGAAGAACTATGTAACGAACAGCAGTTGCGGAGCAGGTGCCACGCTGAGTGTAACGAATGCGGCAGCGGTCTCTTCGTCATGCGATAACCAAGGCGGAGAGCAAGGAGGAGAGCAAGGAGGAGAGCAAGGAGGTGTTGTTTCCGGCAATTGCTGCATTAACATGAGTTTGGGCGAAGAACCCACCACCACTAACGGAGGTATTCCGGCTGAATATAGCCAGTTGTCCATTACCGCCAACCTCAGTACCGATGAGGCCAAAGGCTCCAAATGGAATCAGGGCTACCTGAACATGGGCGCTAATTCTGACTACGTCACCTTCGATTTCTCTGCGTATAGTACGACCATAGTGTCCGTCTCATTCGATGTCACAATCCCGAGTTTAGACGCCTCTAAGAACAAAAACACCATTGCTTATCACTGGGACAGCAATAGTAACACCACTTATACTATCTCCAGCAAGAACACAGAGACTGTTACCCTCACCGCCCCTGCCAACGCCAGCTCCTTCACTATCCAGCGCTCAGCCGGTACCGGTACGCGCATCAGCGAGGTGTGCTTTCAACTGCAGGCCGGTACAACGGGTATAGAGGAGGTTTCTTCCACTCCGCATACCTATAAAATAATTCGCGAAGGACGATTGCTCATCCTTCGCGATAACAAAGCGTACGATATTACCGGTACGCGGATTTATTAGTCGGAGAACTTCGCTCCGATGAACTCGCGGTTCAGACGGGCGATGTTCGCCAGGCTGACACTCTTCGGGCACTCAGCGGCACAAGCGCCGGTGTTGGTGCAGTTACCGAAACCGAGTTCATCCATCTTAGCCACCATCGCTTTGGCACGTGCTTTCGCCTCGATCTTGCCTTGCGGCAGGAGCGCGAGTTGGCTTACCTTAGCCGCCACGAAAAGCATAGCCGAGCCGTTCTTACAAGCCGCAGCGCAGGCACCGCAACCGATACAGGAAGCAGCGTCCATCGCCTCGTCAGCAACGGGCTTCGGAATAGGGATGGCGTTCGCGTCGGGCACACCGCCGGTGTTGACGGATACGAATCCGCCTGCCTGCATGATCTTGTCATACGCGCCGCGATCCACCATGAGGTCCTTGATAACAGGGAACGCACGGCTGCGCCACGGCTCCACGGTGATGGTCTCGCCGTCGTGGAACTTACGCATATGCAGCTGGCAGGTGGTGATAGCGGAGTCGGGTCCGTGCGGGTGACCGTTGACGTACATCGAGCACATACCGCAGATACCCTCACGGCAGTCGTGATCGTAGGTCACAGGATCTTTGTGCTCCGCAACAAGCTGCTCGTTCAGGATGTCAATCATCTCCAGGAACGATGCGCCTTGGAATACATGTTTCAGCTCGTAGGTCTCGAAATGTCCCTGAGCCTTGGGTCCGGCCTGACGCCATACCCGTACTTTAATATCAATATACTGATCCATGATTAGTTTTTGTAATTACGCGTTTTACGTTCCGTGAACTCGTAGTCAAGCGGCTCTTTGATGAGTTCGGGCTCTTGGTCCTCACCCATGTATTTCCAGCAACCTACATAAGAGAACTTGTCGTCCTGACGGAGTGCCTCGCCTTCCGGCGTCTGGTATTCCTCGCGGAAGTGACCACCGCAGCTCTCCTCACGATGGAGTGCATCAACAGCCATCAGACGGCCGATCTCGATGAAGTCCGCCAGACGGAGCGCTTTCTCCAACTCGTTGTTCAGGCTGTTAGCCTCACCCGGGATATAGACGTTGGTCCAGAACTCTTTCTTGATCGCATCGATCTTCTTGATACCTTCCTTCAAGCCCTCAGCGGTACGACCCATTCCGACGAAGTCCCACATGATGAGACCCAGCTCTTTGTGGATAGAATCCACCGAACGCTTACCTTGGATAGCCATGAGGCGGTCGATCTTGTCCTGAACAGCCTTCTCTGCCTCAGCAAACTCCGGCAGGTCGGTACTCATACGCGGCACGCCGATCTGGTCTGCGAGGTAGTTCTGGATCGTGTAAGGCAGTACGAAATAGCCGTCTGCGAGACCTTGCATCAGCGCCGAAGCACCGAGACGGTTAGCACCGTGGTCGGAGAAGTTCGCCTCACCGATACAGAACAGACCCTTGACGGATGTCTGCAGCTCGTAGTCCACCCAGATACCACCCATCGTATAGTGGATAGCCGGGAAGATCATCATCGGGTTCTCGTACGGGTTCTCGTCCACGATTTTCTCATACATCTGGAAGAGGTTTCCATACTTTTGAGCAACGACATCTTTACCCAGACGCTGGATAGCCTCGCTGAAATCAAGGAAGACAGCCAGACCGGTGTTGTTCACGCCGTAGCCCTTGTCGCAACGCTCTTTAGCGGCACGCGAAGCGACGTCACGCGGAACGAGGTTTCCGAATGCCGGATAGCGGCGCTCCAAGTAGTAGTCGCGATCCTCCTCGGGGATATCGCGTCCTTTGATCTTACCTGCTTGCAGCAGTTTGGCATCCTCCAGTTTCTTCGGCACCCAGATACGTCCGTCGTTACGGAGCGACTCGGACATAAGGGTCAGTTTGGACTGGAAATCACCGTGCTTCGGAATGCAGGTCGGGTGGATCTGTGCGTAGCAGGGGTTAGCGAAATAAGCACCGTGGCGGTACATCTGCATAGCAGCCGAACCGTTGGATGCCATGGCGTTGGTGGAGAGGAAGAAGGTGTTTCCATAACCACCCGAACCTACTACTACCGCGTGAGCGAAGAAACGCTCAATGCGGCCGGTAACGAGGTTACGGGCGATGATACCACGCGCACGTTTCTCGCCGTTCTCATCAGCGATGAGTACGATGTCGAGCATCTCATAGCGGGTGTACATCTTCACTTTGCCTTTACCGATCTGGCGGCTCAGTGCGCTATAAGCGCCCAGCAGCAACTGCTGACCGGTCTGACCCTTGGCGTAGAAGGTACGGCTTACCTGCGCACCACCGAACGAACGGTTGTCCAACAGACCTCCGTATTCGCGTGCGAAAGGAACACCCTGTGCCACGCACTGGTCGATAATATTATTGGAAACTTCTGCCAGACGATATACGTTCGCCTCACGAGCGCGGTAGTCGCCACCCTTGATGGTGTCGTAGTACAGACGATAAACGGAGTCACCGTCGTTCTGGTAGTTCTTCGCAGCATTGATACCACCCTGTGCAGCGATGGAGTGCGCACGGCGCGGACTATCCTGAATACAGAAATTCAGCACATTGAATCCCATCTCTGCGAGGGAAGCCGCAGCGGAAGCACCGGCCAGACCCGTACCGATCACAATGATGTCGAGACGACGTTTGTTAGCGGGGTTCACCAGTTTCTGGTGGTTCTTGTAATTGGTCCACTTGAGCTCCAGCGGACCCTCGGGAATCTTGGCGTCCTTCGGGGTGATCACTTTGGCCTCTTTCTTGGCCTCTGCTTTCGGAGCCTCTTTAGCTACCGGAGCGGCGATCTCCTCAGCCGCAGCCATAGCTGCCTTACCGGCTTTCTTAGCTGCTTCTGCTACTGCCTCAACAGCCTCTTTCACCTCAGCGCGCTCGGCTACTGCTTCCACTTTCTCTTTGATTACTTCGGCTGCTTTCTTCGCAGCGTCTAATATCTCTTCTTTCTTTGCCATAATCGTCAAATTTTCAAATCGTCAAATTTTCAAATTCTCATGCGCAAAGCATGCCAATTCCCATGCCCAGGTAATACAATGCTACTACTGCGAACGGCAGTACAACAATCGTTGCCACTACGGTAGAGATAACCTCTACGCGTTTCTGCCATTTGAGGTTGTTGAGTCCCATGGAGGTCATAGCGGAACCCACACCGTGATTGAGGTGGAGCCACAGTACCACGAACCAAAGCAGGTAGAGCACGCAATACACTTGTCCCCAAACAGGCTCGGTGAAGAGCGCCTTCGCGTACGCGGCACCGTTCTGCGGGTCAAACATACCGGTCTCAATACCGGTCAACTCGGCGAACTGCATCTTGAACCAGAAATTGTAGAGGTGCAGGCAGAGGAAACCAAGGATGGTGAATCCCAGCACGAGCATGTTCTCCGACTCCCAGGTCACACCCTGTTTCTTACCGCGTACCTCATAACGGTCGTTACCGCGGGCAGCACGGTTCTGGATTGTCAAGTACAGACCGTAACAGAAATGTACCAGCACGAGGAACGCAATACCCAGCGAACCAATCACTGCATACCAGTTGGCGCCGAGCAAACGGCAAATCGTGTTGTAGGCCTCCTCGCTGAAGACCAGCGCGAGGTTCATACATCCGTGGAAGAGCAGAAACAGCACCAACGCTGCTCCACTGAGGGCCATCACGAACTTACGGCCGATAGATGAATCTTTTAACCACATAAAAAAATTGTTTGTTTAGATAAATATTTTAGTTAATTGTGTATTTCCCGCAAAATTGCGTGCAAATTTACAACTTTTTTTGCATATTTCAAAATTTTTTTGTACTTTTGTGCCCGATTTGAGTAAAAAAACGCACATAGTACTCATTGTCCTGTGTTTTGTGGGCTGTTTTTATGCTTCTGCGCAGGTCTCCAACGCTGGTAGGTCGGTTTTCTCATTCATGGGGCTTCCGGTTTCAGCGCGGTTAAACGCGCTGGGTGGTTCGAACGTCAATCTGAGCGACGGAGATATATCCATGGCGATGTGCAACCCCGCCCTGCTGCACGCCAACTCGCACATGAATCTCCAGATGAATTTCTCCTACTACCTCCCCGGTACGATGTTCGGGTCCGTGCTGTACGGTCATAATTTCGGGCGGTCATCTATTGAGAAACCATACGCCGGGGACGGAGAACCGGATAAACCGAACTATTTCGCCGTAGGTCTTCATTACCTCAATTACGGACAGATGCAGGAGGCGCTGAGCAACGGTACGCTTACCGGTCGCACGTTCGGCGCACGCGATATATTAGTGGACATCATGTACGCGCGCCAGCTACACCCGTGCTGGAAAGTGGGAGTGACGCTCAAGCCCGTTTACTCGATCTACGAGTCCTACTCTTCCTTCGCTATTGGTGTGGACGTCGGCGCCCATTACCAGACGCCCGATTCGGCGTTCCAGATGGGTCTCGTGTTAGCGAATATAGGATGGCAGCTCAAGGGCTTCTACTCGGAGGAAGGCGGACGCAATCATGAGATGCTGCCCCTCAATCTCCAGCTCGGTCTGTCCTACCGCGTGAAGCACGCTCCGCTGCGGTTCCACCTGCAGATACATAACATGCAGACCTGGAAACTCGATTACGAGTGGACAGGACTGGAGAAGAGCCCCACAACGGGCGATATTATCCCGCACGAGGTCAAATGGTACGACACAATGTTCCGCCACACGATCTGGACCATTGAGATTGTGCCGAAGAGCGAGAAGTTCTATATCGCTTTCAGTTACAACCACCGCCGCCGCGCGGAGTTGAACCTCACCGACCAGAGGTCCTTAGCGGGTTTTGCGCTGGGTGCCGGCGTGCGGATCAAACAGGCGCACATCGATTTCGCCATCTCTCAGATGACCAAATCCAATTTCTCCTACCAGGTCGGTTTGACGCTGGATATTAATTCGCTACTAAAGTAGCTCAATTGATAACTGATAATTGATGAAAAAAATAATTGTTGCCATTGACGGCTATTCTTCTTGCGGCAAATCGACTATTGCCAAGGCCTTAGCCAAATACGCCGGATACACGTATGTGGATACCGGTGCCATGTACCGCGCCATCGGTCTCTATACCCTTCGCCATAATATCACCGACGAGGCTTCTATTATCGCTTCCCTGCCGTCTATTGAGGTAGGATTTATATTGGTGGACGGTACGCAACACGTCACGCTCAACGGCGAAGATGTAGAGCCGTTCATCCGTACGCTGGAGGTAGGCAACTGCGCCAGCCGCGTCTCTGCCATCAAGGAGGTACGCGCTTTTCTGGTAGCCCAACAACAGGCCATGGGAAAAGCCAAAGGAATCGTCATGGACGGTCGCGACATCGGTACCGTCGTCTTCCCGAACGCCGAACTCAAACTCTTCCTCACCGCCTCTCCCGAGGTGCGGGCGCAGCGGCGTTTTGACGAACTGGTAGAGAAAGGAGAGCACCCCGACTATCAGGCGGTACTCGCAGATGTCAACGATCGCGACTACCGCGACACCCACCGCGCCGAGAGCCCTCTCAAACAGGCAGAGGACGCTATTGTGGTCGATAACAGCACCCTCACCCGCGAGCAACAGATGGAGGTCATCATCGGGCTCTTTGAGAAGAAACTAGAATAACTAGTAAGACTAGTAGAACTAGGATGCAAATAACCATCGATCAGAATAGCGGTTTCTGTTTTGGTGTCACCCGCGCCATTACAGCAGCAGAAAGCGAACTGGAGAAAGGTCCGCTTTATTGTCTGGGTGATATCGTGCATAACGGTCAGGAGGTGGCACGTCTGGAGTTGAAGGGCTTACAGACTATCGATTATGATGACCTGCGCACCCTTCCCTCCCATTCGCGCGTACTCTTCCGAGCCCATGGTGAACCGCCTGCCACCTATTGGATTGCCCGTCAGCGCGGGATAGAGATTATAGATGCCACCTGTCCGGTGGTAAAGAAACTGCAGGATCGCATCCGCGAATGTTACGAGACGCATAAGAACGACTCGTCCCTCCCGCCGCAGATCGTTATCTACGGTCAACCCGGTCACGCTGAGGTCATCGGTCTGCAGGGGCAGACCAACAACACCGCTATCGTCATCGAGCACCCCGACCAGATGGACCGGCTCGATTTCAGCCGACCGATCTACCTCTTCTCCCAGACAACCAAGAGCGTGGAGGGATTTCAGCGCCTCGTAGAGGCGATTAAATCACAATGCACAAATCACAATTCACAAATCACAATGCACAATTCACAATTGGCGCTGGAAGTGCATGACACCATCTGCCGCAACGTGGCGAACCGTGTGCAGCGGCTGCAGGACTTTGCGCGTGCGCAAGATATCGTCATCTTCGTCGGAGGCGCCAAATCCTCTAACGCGCGCGTTCTATATAATCATTGCGTGGAGGCAAATCCCAATACCATCTTTATCTCCTCACCCGACGAGCTGCAATCAGCAATCAGTAATCAGCTATCGGAAATAACAAATCCCGACACAAAGGTCGGGATCTGTGGTGCTACCAGTACGCCTCAATGGCTGATGGAGCAGGTCAGCGAACGCTTGTCAGCTTTTTGATCTTCTTATTGAGCGCGTCGCATTTCATCAAATCTTCGATCTTCAGGTGCATTCGGTAGTTCCAGAACTGCCGCGGGTTAGACGGTACGTTGATGCGGTCAGCGAACTGGTCCTTGATGCGTACGTCGCCGTCGATGGCGAGCCAGTCTTGGAGCGGTAATATCGTCCACATAGCCGGTGAATACATGTGCTGGTTGATGATGAACTCGGCTATCTCCGGCGTCATCTCTTTCGGCGCATCGCCCCACCAGCCCATCTGCTCGTGGTAGAACCGGTTGGTTACCTCGCGGTCCTCTTCCCACCATGCGCGCAGCGGGTTCATGTCGTGCGTACCGGTGGTGCAGACGCTCTGGTACGGTGCGTCTGCCGGGTGAGCGAACTTAACCGTCGGATCTTTCGGCATACGCTGGATCTCCAGAGAGAGGATCTGCAACTCATGCATCACATCCGGCACACAAGCCGGCACCATACCTAAATCCTCGCCGCAGCAGAGCATATGGGTAGCGCCGATCAGAGTCGGCAGCTTACGCATAGCCGAGTCGCGCCAGAACTGCGTATGACGGCGGTAGAAATAGTCGTTGTAGATGCGCATCAGCACCTCTTTCTGGTCGCTATAGAGTTCGTTGAACGAGTGGCTCTGATAGATAGAGATACGCGGGTGCAGCCATCCCGGACGCTTTTGATCCTCAACCATCAGCACCTCGCAGTGGAGGTAGATCAGCGCATCGCAGATATTCTTCGCCGCCTCGGCGCTCAGACCGCTCGCTTTGAGTTGCTTCGGATCCGCCATCAGCCGGTCGTACCACTCCTGTACCTTCACCTGGGTATCAAACTCAGGACGGAAGAAATAGACATAGTTGTCGCGGGTCTGGAGAGCGTTCTTCTTAGCCCACTCTACATCGTAGCCTAACACTTCACCTAAGAAATTCGAGCGGATATACGGCTTCGTCAGTCGGTCCCAGTCGAGGCACACACCCTGACCGCAGAGGTCATCATAGCTGTACGGCAGCGCCGGTACGAAATGACCGCAGAGGCCCCATACATCGGTCTTGCGCATCTGCCATATACGGAAGAAACCCAAGATATGATCCACACGGTAGGCATCGAAATAGTCCTGCATCTTGCGGAACCTCTTCTGCCACCAGCCGTAGTTATCCTCCGACATCTTGTCCCAGTTATAGGTCGGGAATCCCCAGTTCTGACCGCGTGCATCGAAATCATCAGGCGGTGCGCCGGCAGAAGCGTCCAGATTGAACAGCTCCGGATAAACGGCTGCATCTACGGAATCCGGACTGATGCCGATTGGTATATCGCCTTTCATGGCTACTCCGATGGAGTGCGCGTAGGCTACAGCGTCCGCCAGCTGTTTGTCGGCGTGGAACTGCAGGAACTTATAGAAATCTTTGGGGTTCTTGTCGCGCTTGCTGAGGAACGCGGCGTACGGCTCCAGCCACTCTTTGTTCTTCGCCTCGAACGCTTTGTACTCCTCGGATGAGAAGAGGGCATCTTTGTCCTGCTTGTACAGCGCCTTGAAGAACACCATCTTGGCATCATAGACATTCTGGTAGTCGGCGAACGTGAGGGCGTTCAGTTCGGCCTTCTTCGCCTCGTATTTCTTCTTCTGCGCCGGCGTCAGACGACCCATCTTCTCGATATTGATATAAATCGGATGGAGCGCAAAGACGGACACCGCGTTGTAGGGATAGCTGTCGAGGTTGTTATGCCGGAGCGTGGTGTCATTGATCGGCAGGGTCTGGATCATCTGCTGACCCGTAGCCGCAGCCCATTCCGCCATCTTCTTGAGGTCCTGGAACTCACCGATTCCGAAGCCTTCATCGGTCCGCAACGAGAACACAGGCACCGCAACACCCGAACCTTTCCAGCGGGGCTGCGTACGGCGGAAGCCGCGGTCGTTCTGGCATATCACAGCGCCTTTCTCTACGCCCCATATCTGCCGGTTCTCGCCCCACTCGGTATCGACAACCGCACCGCTCTTGAGGTCATAAACCACATATTTATACTCTACTATATCTTGGTCTTTCACCTGAATATCCGCGCGCCAGATCGGGAACTCCGCATCGCTCATGATGAGCTTGCTGTCCGGCTCCCAGTTACCTAATGCCTCGCAGTTACCGATGATGGCAACGCCCTGACTCGGCAGAATCTGCGGCAGGTCGATCGAGAAACGGATATTACCCTTAGCCGCTTTCGCTTTAGCCGGGTGCTGACGACGGAAAAGCGATTTGAGGAACGCCGTGGTATAGAAACTGTCCTCATACGTGCTCGCCTGCCATGCATCACGAACAATTAGGTTCTTGTCGGTTGACTTGAGTACCAACTCGCGCGGAGCGCCGGCTTCGTAGATAAAACCGCCGTCCTGCAGACGGATAGCGTACTTGTACTGGATACTACCCGGGAAATCACTCACCGGTACGTTTACGGACCAGAAATCCGTCCCTTGACAGTTCAGTACCAACGGCTCTTTCTCCGTCCAACCCAAAATCGACTCCTGCGTCTCAATCACGCATAGACTCTGGCCATACTCGGCGCGATAATGAATCTGAAAATTAATGTTCATGGTATAACAATTTGTGTTTTTTTCGATTTACGGCACAAAGTTACAACAATTTTTGCATATATGCAAGGTTTTTAGTCATTTTTTCGTAAAAAAGGCCATATTATACATGGTAATAGCGTGTTTATCCCCCATAGCAACACGCCCGCCAGGGCTGCGTTCATCGACCCGAACACCACAATCGCCCAAGCGCCCCGGACGCCAACCTCCGCGACCGGCACGTTCGGCGTGACCGTCACCAAGAGATAATAAACGAATAGATTCGAAATTGTAAATTGTGAATTGTAAATTGTAAATTGTGAATTGCTAATTGCCCCCAGGGCATATAGCACGAGCGCCAGCTGCACGCACCAGCATAGCAGCCGCACAAAACTCTGCCCGGTGCTGATGAGCAGCAACTCCCTGTTCACCTCCGCGAACTTGCTCAGTGCCTTAGGCATCAGCGCGTACGCGACAGCCAGTACCGCCATCACGACGACTAATGAATACAGATAACTGCCGCCTAAATAGTCCCTTACCGCCGGTGAGAAAGCTAGTCCTACTGCGCCGGCTATCACGATAGCAGCCGTCATGGTAGCGCTGCCTACTACGCCCATGGAGAGCACTTTTGCCCAGAGATCTGTTGAACGTTGTCCTTTGTCACTTTGTGTTTCCATCAACACGCCTCTCGCCGGATATTCGCCGAGCCGCCAAGGAGTCACCAATCCGGCTAACTTGCTATAATAGACTTGCCTCTGCGCTTCCCCGAAAGACATAGGCAGGAGCGTCCGCCATTTCCACGCCTCCAGTCCCATGTTCACAGGCATCAGCATGACAGCAAAGACCAGCGCGGCGATCTGAGGGCCTCCCATCGCCTGTAGTCCTGCCCATAGCGATGCATAGTCATCATAGACGGCGATCTTCCACACCAACCATCCCATCGCGCCGATGGCAACGACCCATTCGAGAATATGATACAGACGCTTTTTATCCATTTCTGCCTGCAAATTTACAGCTTTTTTTGCATATGTGCAAATTTATTTGTACTTTTGTGCCGTGAAACATGTAATTGCAATCATATTACTGGCGGCGAATATCTCCCTCGACGATATTATCCTCGACATCTATAATGCCGTCTCCGAGTTCGCCGAGACCGACTATGAGCAACTCCAGTCCGATCTCTATGCCATACACGACTCGCCCATTGACCTCAACCACACCTCGGACGAAGAACTCTCCCGGCTCTATTTCCTCTCCCCGCAGCAGATAGACGAGATTTTGGCGTACGCCGACCGTCACCCTTTTGTCTCGCTTTACGAACTCCGTCTCATCCCGTCCCTTGCGGACTACGAGATCCGCGATCTCCTGCCCTTCGTCACCATCAAGAGCGACGGGCTATCGGATTATCGGGGCTCCGATAAACTGAAGTTGTACCCGAAGGAGGTTTTCGCCCATGCCCGGCATGAAGTTCTTGCGCGCGTGGACGCCCGTGATATAGAAGGATATGAGGGCACGGATCCTGTCTATGTCTCCACGCGCTATAAGTTCGATTTCCGCCGGCGTGTCACTTTCGGCGCCCAGCTCCGCCGTCCGGCAGGAGGAGCAGCCCGGGATCTGCAGTACGGCGCCTATATCCAGCTCCGCGACATTGTGCCGCATCTGCACACCGTAGTAGGCGGTAATTTCCAAGCCTCTTTTGGCCAGGGGCTGGTACTTGCTCCGGTTTTTCATGCCGGCAAATCGAGGTATGTCTCTTCCGCCGGGCGGCAGAATAACGGACTGAGGTATTACTCTTCGGTAGATGGTCAGAGTCTGCACGGCGCAGGAGCTACGTTGCGGTGGGAGTGGGGCAAGCAGACGAGGCTCGATGTCTCTGCGCTCTATTCCATGACGCGCACGAACGACTCTGTCCGGCATCATCTTATCGGCGCCAATCTCACGTTCCGCCACAAGCGTCTGGAGTTCCAACTCACCGGTATTGAGAACCTCTATACCGATTCTATATACCCGTACCGCAACACGGCATATAACGCGCATTATTTCCGCGGGCGTTCCCAAGCGGTGCTGGGTGCCTCCGCCCGCTACAACCACGGTTGGTTCGACGCCTTCGCCGAACTCGCTACGGCTCAATCTTCAAATTCTCAAATTTACAAATTTTCAAATCCCCGCTGGGGCATAGCCCTCATCGCCGGCAGCCGTTTCTACCCTACCACGGGCGTCGCGCTCATTGCGCTCTACCGTTATTACTCGCCGTTCTTCGACAACGCCCTCGGTTATGCGTTCTCCGAGACTTCGCGGATTGGTGATGAGAACGGCGGGTACCTCGGTTTTGACATCTCGCGGTTGCGGAACTGGAGGTTCCTCGGCTACGGAGATATCTTCTATTTCTCCGGTCCCAAATACGGTATTCCGACCTCTCCTACCCTCGGCTATGATGCGATGGCGGAGGCACAATACCACTCACCCCTTCGCCAATCGCCTTTCGCCATTACCGTCCGCTTGCGGGCGAAGAAGAAAGAAACCTCCGTCTATTCCGCCCGCGTGCAGGCTGATGTCACCCGCGGCGCTTGGTCTTTCCGCACTACCGCCGATGCCAATCTTCAAATTTTCAAATCTTCAAATCCTCAAATCCCTTACGGTCTCTCCATAGCCCAGGATTTTTCTTATGACTTTCAGTCACCTATGAGCCATTACCACTTACCAATATCCTTGCGGCTCCGCCTGCAGGGATTCGATGTTCGTGAGTGGGACAACCGCATTTATCTCTACGAGCACGACGTGCTCTACGCATTCTCCATCCCTGCCACCTATGGTCTTGGCGGGCGGGCTTATCTATGCCTCCGATGGCAGATTATCCCGCAACTATCGCTCTATTTCAAACTCTCCGAGACCGTCTATGCAAAGCAATGGGCGGCTTCACAGAGCCGTCCATCTACCCGCACGGATATTCATCTCCTCCTCCGCGCCAAGTTGTAAATCGTGATTACCTTACTCTGCTGCCGGTAACGGTATAGGTATTGCCGTTACGGACGATCAGCACCTGTCCGTCACGCAGCATTTTCTGCGCCTTCACCTCCGCCGCCGTATTACCGATAGCGGTAGTAACATGTTCTATCACCTTCACCTTAACGGTCAGTTCATCGCCATTCACTTTGTTCTCCCAATCTGCGTCCCACGTGTAGAAACGATACTTCATTTCATATTCCCCGGCAGCAATAGCGTAGAAACTTACCCAAACCGTTGTCTCTTTTTCTCCGTAATACAAACTGCCATCGTACCAAAAATCAGATCCAGAATCCGCAACAACCTCAAACTCACAGAGCGGATCTTCGGTCGTCAGCGTGTCTAGGAACACGTTGTACACATCTTTAGCCAATGTGTAGTCCAACTCGGCATACATATAATCGGCCGGCTGCGCCTCACCGTTTTCGTCCAGCTCCACGGTGGTTAACGGTAACGCTCACTTCTGCATATGCGCAGAAGCTCACCACGCATGCAGCAATAAATAAGTAAATTTTCTTCATGATTATAATGTGTTTAGTTATATGCTTTGTTCTTTTTCCCGTTTGCGGTAGCGGAGTGCGGCATATGCACATGCCATCATCAGCAGCGGCCATAATACATCGCCTATTGGATCAGGCTCGCCCGGTTTGCCGGTTGTTGGCTCGTTGTTGAGGTCACCCGTTCCGGTTCCCTCATTCTCAAAGCCATCGTCTTCACCTACTAATCTGCGAACGTGCCCCGGATGCGGTTTGGAGGCCGGCGAATAAGTGCCCACACGGCTACCCGTCACCATCACTCCGGTTACTGCCGCTTGCGGGAGTGTAGAACCCGAATAAGCCATCGTCGAAGTGGAATACATCCGAGCTTCCGGTAACTTACCCCAGTTGGACGTAGGTATCTGCGCGCTAACGCTCAGCACGCTCACCAGTCCGAAGACCATTAATATGTATTTGATTCCTTTCATACAACTAATACCCTTTGCGCTTATTTAACCTTTTTGCCCGTTGCGTCATAAATCACGTTGTTGTGCAGGATATACACGTTGTCATGATAGATGAACTTAACCGGTTCTCCGTCTTCTCCTTGTACCACATCAATGCCGGTCGGTGTCTGTCGTTCGCCGGCTTTGGCATTGATGGCGAACCGCCCGGTGATAGTGCCGTTGACGGAGTAGAAAGTATAATTCTCGTCCAGCAGGTTAGTCATTGTACCTTCCTGGTAGTCGATCAGATAAACGCCTTCCAACTCGTCAGCCACGCTTGCCTCATGCAGCGAGAACGTAAACTCGTCGTTCGCCGGAATACGCACTGTGACGGGGATCCATTCTTCCGCCAGCGTCTTGTTGAGGGCTAAGTACGCCATATTCATTTCGCCGTAGTACATATAGGTCTTGAGGCTTGTTCCGTCGCCGAGCAGTTTCTGCAAATCGGCATTTGTCTCATAAGTTTCCGTATATTGGTCGGCTACCAGAATACCCATCATATCTTCTGCCTCATCATTGGCAAGGGTGATATATGCCCGTTGAACAGGTTTCTCCTCTATAACCTCTCTGCGGTAACTCGGAGCCGCAGCTTTGCGGTTAGCCTCACCGAAAGTGGCTGTTCCCGTCTTGGGCGCTTGTATCAGGAATCCGCTTGATGGTTTCAGTTTGGTCGTTGTAATCGGCTGTTGGTCATATTCCTTGAAGTTGATATCCGGGATATTGGCATACTCGATGGTTCCTGCATCCGTATAACTCAATGCACCTTGGTGCAGCGACATATACGGGTTGGCGATGAAGTTCCATCCCTTCACGTACTCCGGTTTGGAAGGATTATCTGCTCCATGTGCCGTAACGGATACCTGATCTTTGTGCGTCTCGCCAATAGCCCCTTTCTCGCCTTCGGTTGTCCAACCGTCAGGAATGGTCAGCGGCATACGGACGATCGAGAATGCTTTGCCGGTCGGACGCCTTGCTGTCATGGCATAACCCTTGCCCGGCTCTAAGGTTGCAGGATATCTGGTGCCTCCCTCATTGTATTCAATCCAGTTAGTTCCTTCGGCGGCGCTACCGTTAGTACCGTTGGCTCGTCCTGCACCATCGTAATAACGCATCTTCACGCCCGCACTGGCAGCACTCCGGCTATTCTTGTAACTCATGCCGCTGGTCGTTACCCTCCATGGCACGGCTACAGGGTAGTACTGGTCGAAATCGATATACCAATCCGCATAGGCGTTGGTTGCTACCAGAGTAGATGCTTTTTTACTATCCGATTCATAAGGTTGGATATACAACCGCGCTACATCATAGCGTTTTGTGCCGGCGCGACTCCAGCCGTTACGCATCACCAATTCGGTTACGGTCAGTGTTCCGGCATTGGAAGCAGACGTGATATTGACCGTTGCACCCGGGTATATCTCCAGATGTTTGAGCGTCAGACCATAATCACTCATGCCGGCTGTATTAGCAGTCAGCGTCGCCTCGGGAAGGACGTGTACTTCTTCGAAACTCTGCCATATAGTTTTGGTGTGTACACTCATCATCGTCTTATCAGAAGCAATGATCTTCGGCAACTCGATACTCGTTATACCGACCAACACATAGCTGCTGTTATACCACTCAAGCAGTAATATCTTCCCTACTGCATTATCGGCTGCGAAGTTAATATCATTATCGAAACTAACGGTGTAATTGTATTTACTTGCGCTGCCTCCGCTTGTCTGCGTCTGGTTCAGCGTCATCATGCTGCTGGTATGCCCGTCAAACGTAGCCTGAACTTTCGTAGCACTCATTCCGTTGGCATCCACCTCGATCACACCTCCGGCTGTGCCGTATTCAATGAAGTATGCTTCTGCCACAGTCGCTGTTCTGGCAGGAATAAGGCGGATTTCATTTATTCCGGATGAGTATTGTCCCCATTGGGGATTGCCCGCATTCTCCATAAGCCGCACAAAATAATTATTGTACGGAGCAACGCACTTCATGGTGTATTTAGCGTCTTGCGCATTAGTGATAGAGGTATTAGTCTGCGCAAATATCCATAAGTAATCGTTGCTTTGCTCATTCGTCACCACGGTCGCTGAACTCTTTCCTATTCCGCTGGTGGAATTAGCAGCATAGAGAGGTGCATTACTTTGTCCTTGCATCGCTAACTTAACGCTGGCACCATCATTTTGGTCATAGAGCGAATACATGTTCGTAGTAGCAGTATATGCCATAGACGGGTTATCAGCATCATTAACGGCTATCTCTACAGGGGAAGGAGTACCGGTTGTCATATCCGCCGGCAGGGCGTACCACTTGCCTTTTCTTTTAGCTGCGATCACAAAGTCCGCCGGCAGGTGACGACCAATGACGGTCTTATCATCCAATATATTACTGCTCTTAGGCTTTGCGCCGGTCACGCTGGCTTTAAGATTGGTGAACTGATCCAACCCATCCTCTGTATCACCGCTTGCCGGAGTATAGTACACATAGAAATCCACGTCTATTTCTCCACTTGCATCGGTAGCAACGGCAGAACCATCTGCTTCTTTGAACGCGAACTTACCGGCTACCGTCGGATTGCTCATTGTAAATGTCAAGGTTGTGCTTGGTGTCAGACCGTTACCCGTTACGTGGAATGCCTCTTGCGACCGCACCGTTTTGCTTGCCGTCGAAGTGATAAACACCAAATCTCCCGTCGGTCCCGTCAGCGTCAACTCCGCACAGGAGAATACATAGTCAGAAAGAATACCATCCCGCCAATGGGCATAGAGCGTGGCATCCCCTGCTCCCATGGTATAATTGGCTCCCGGCTCATAGACCTTTTCTCCTCCTAAACTTGTAGTCCAACCATCAAACACTTTGCCTGATGGTGCAGTAAAGGCATTTGCCGGTATTGCGGCTGTTGTATTGTACACACGGTCCTCCGGATCCATAGAGCCCGTTCCTCCATTGGCATCAAAAGATAGAGTATAGGTAGCCGCTTGGAAAGTAGCATTGACCGTGACATCTACATCTGGCATGGTAAATTGGTTACTCCCGTTGACGGTGCATGTTCCTCCGCCGCTCTTATTTACTGTCCATGTATCTAACTCATAACCGCTTGCCGGACTTGCACTTAACGTAATAATCGCATCTTCACAGGCTGAAGATCTATCTGCAGAGAATGTACCATTTGTCACGGTTCCGGCAGGAGAGCCGGATAAAGTAATCGTATGAGAGGTGCAAGCCAGCTCAAAGTTAGCCGTGATAGTTTGATTGGCGTATATATAGGCATAAGTGCTTGCGTTTTCGTCATTATCTATCAACCAATCCGTGGTGCTATTGCCGGATGTTTCCCATCCAAAGAACTGATACCCATCCGCTGGCGTTGCTACTAAATCTAATTGTTCATCAGCCATCACTTGCTCCCGTACTTCACCTCCTACTGTTGCGACTACTGTTCCTGTAGCCGCAGGGGTCACTGCCGTAGTAATAGCATAGCCGCCGGTCATATTTATCGTTATAGGTATTGAAAGAACTGTAACCCAGCCATTGTCATCTGCACTTGGATCATCATAATCATAGCGACAGAACTTTAACCTTGCTGAGTGCGAAGTTCGGGGAGATGAAATAACATAATGTAAAGTAATAGCAACATTATCACCAACGGCATAATCACTGCTAGACGGAGATATATACCCCACATAGCCCGAATTTGGATTTACTCCATCTATTGTTAGACCAAATCCATCTGTATGGTCCTCAACGAATGCATATAGATGATCGTTGTTAAACTCATCTCCTATTGAAAATTGGAACGATACACTGCTAGAATTATTTGCCGTTACAATACTCCCATTGTCATATCCCACATATTTCTCTAAATAAGTAGTTTCTGTCCCCCAATTTACATTATTTATGGTTATTGAACTTACATCAAACGAAGATTCCGTTCCCCACGCACTGACATTCACGCCCATTAACAAAAGGAGTGCACAAATATATTTAATTGCATTCTTCATAACATTGTTATTTAGCAAATTCAAGACTGTTTTCATATCTGTCTCCCTTTCTATCATTCTACTTTCGCCCACACAGCGTAAAAGGTCTTGCCGTTGTTGGTCAGTACGTTGATATCTGCACCGGCAGCGTAGAAATAACCCGTTGCGCCGGCTATCTCGCTGTGCGTTGCATTCGGGTGCTCGTCCGCCCAACTACTCTCAATCCAGCCAACCAAGTGCTCATGCTGCTCCTCGCAAGAATTCAGGTTTGCTCCCGTCCAATCCACACTCGTCTTCATTGTCTTATTCGGATTAAGGGCATTTTCCGCAATCGTTGCCACTACATCTGCAAATACTTTACCATGCACATGATCCTCAAAATGAACCCGTGGTAA
>CAJOCN010000019.1 GCA_905233255.1 Paludibacteraceae bacterium | reverse complement strand
TTCGCTTACGAACTCGCCTGCCGCCAACTTGTCACGGATCGTGCGATAGATAGCCCGTTGTTTCTCTAAATCAAAGCTATCCCATAGCCGCCTGCAAGCCCCCATACGCCGACAGAATTCGCCTTGCGGAGCCAGTAATTGCCATATCCATCCAAAAGAATCCATAAAACTTTTTACAACCAGCCTGCCTGCCATACACCCGCCTGTGGTAGTATACACTATGCAGATATACATGGCAGGCAAGCGGTTTTTCTTTATTAATTCTTTTTGCTTACTTTTTCTTATTCGCTTTCTTTTTAGTCCAGGCACTTGAGCGTTTTCTTCACCTCATCCGGCGCGATGTTCGGGTGATCTTCAGGGAAGTTATCCATAATCTCCTTCATCTTGCGCGTGAGTTTAGCCGATTCCTTCTTGTACTCTGCCTGTTCCGCTGCTTTCTTGCGGTACTCAACACCTTCCTGCATCGTGTACTTCTGCGGCTTGCCAACGATGTCAAATACTGGTGTTACATCCAACGTGTAGTGATGTCCTTCGTGCTCGAACTTACCGCTCGTCTCGCCGAGTTCTTCTAACTTGCCCTCTGCCAAGCTCTTTGCGTCCGTTTCCAACTCATCCACACGCGCCTTACACGATTCAATAAGTTGTTTAAGTACTGAGGTTTCTACCAGTGCATCTGCACCATTCAGATTGATGTCATTTGCAGCGATCAGTGCTGCGCGTAATTCTATAGCTTTCATAATTTAGTCATTGTTTTTAGGGTTAGCAAAATAATACTTGTTGAAGATCGCTTGCAATTCATCTCTGCTCATCTTCCTTGGATCACGTCCGATGCTCCTGAGCACCCGCAGCAATCTCGCACGCTTGCGGTTTTCCGCAGGTGTGACATACTGAAGGTTATCAACAGACCAGTTCGTGATGTCGCCGTTGATGTGGTCAATCTCCATCGGAATAGTTGTCCCGTCTGGAGTCACGGCGAAAGGTCGCGGTCCAATCCACGTGAGTGCAACCAGTTTGTGACAAAGCTGTTTGTCATACTGCCGCATGATAGGATAGACGCAACCGCGCTTACCGTTAAAACAATGCCTTCCCGGGGTGCGCATCGCAGGGGAGAAGTTTGGCTTAACTTCCCGCAGCACCCAACCGTCATCCGTCAGAATGGCGTTGTGAAGCGAATAGAATTTTCCCGCTCGGCTACAATAGAGCGGCTTGATCGTGGGGCACTTACGTACAATAGTACCATCTACTAATCTTAATTGTTCTGATGCCATAACTTTAATAATTTTGGCGTTAATAAAGTCATGACAGCGCTGTCCACCGGTGCGAGTTTATCGTGGTACCATTCTCGCTATCCGGCGTTTGACAGTGCAAAATTACTACAAAAATAGCAGCCATACAAGAATATGACTGCAATTAACGTTAGGTATGTGTGTTTCGGAAATAAACGGAAATAAACCGCCTAAAGAATTTTTATGAACGCGGAAATTTTCGGAAATCAGCCCTTGTTTCTGGCATCTCGGAAGTTACGTTCGGTATAAGGCAACTCGCCAAAGTAATCGGTGAACGCTCGATATATCTTGGATGTCTGTAGATGCATAGCTTTTACATACTCCAATGCCTCATTGGTGCGTATGGCTTGCCATAATGCTCCGGCAGTTCCTTTGCAAGCCGCACGGAACTCTTCTGTCACCACTCTCTCTTTCTTCTCTCGGTAGCATTGTTCGGTCAGCAAGGGGAAACCGCTCTGCATCTTCAGGAGTAGTATCTTCTTTTCGTCCTCATCGGCGGCATCAATCACTTCGCCTATCTCGTTGGATAGCAAGTCCGGCGTTTGCATGTAGGCACGGATGACTTCTTTTAGGGCTTGCTCTCCAACCACTTTTGACGCTTTAGCGAAACGCCGTCTGAGTGTCTTGCTGTATTCCCCATCTATCTCTTCCAAACGCATTGCGAGAACACCCAACGGAACGGTGAACGTAGGTGGCTCGGTCAATGCCAAGCAGTATTCCAACGAAAAGACAACAAGACAGATGGCATGCTTTACTTCCGGCTCGTTCTTGTCTAATCCTTTGTCGTTGAAATAACGCGCCACCTCGTCATACATCGTACTGCATTTCTCTTTCGCCTCATCTTTGGTCGTGCCTTTGAGTGAATCCAGACAGTAAACGCAGTTATAGAATAACTCTCCCGGATAGATAGCGTACTCCTCTGCCTCCGACATGATAGGGTCGCAGACAAAGGTCAAGAAGCGATAGAGAAGGTGCTCGGAGTACTTATCTTCTACGGCTTTGTTTGGTTGTTGGTTCAACAGACGTGGACTTAACATACTCATTGGCATCAAAGAGATCTTTCATGTTTTCCAACCATCTGTCAAGTGTGTAGTTCTCGCCAAACAGGTTGGGTTCTTCTATGTTATGCTGGAAGTTATCTATCACGCGCTCATCCACACCGAACTGCGCCGTAACATCCGAGCCGAAGCGATATACACCGTACGAGAAGAAATGCACGTTCAACTCGTATTCCGGTTGCTTCTGACAGATGTCTGCCAACATCAGCATATCCTCATACACGATATCCAGATCAACCTCCATATCATCTTTGGCTTCCACTACCATCATGCCGTTGGCATCCAGTTTCTTGGAGATGGCGGAGATAAGGGCGATGGCTTGGTTGGATGAATAATCGGCAGTATCTTGCGCATTGCTGAAATCAAGGCTTATGCGTCTCACTTTGTCGTGGTGGCGTGTGCGGATTTCGGTCACCGCATCCCAGAACTTCAGACCTTCCCGAACAAGTGGTTTCATCATCATCCGCAGATCATGTGCTTCGAACAAGCGGTTGAAAGTGCTCAATATGATTTCTGCCAGTTTCTCGGGCTTGGTAAATGCCCCGTTCTTCTGCAACGCAATCAGGTTCTGCCCCTTGCGATAGTCGATGATGACAAAGCAGAAAGGGTTGTGAGGGTGGGTTACTTTATGCTTATCCTCAATGGTTGTCTTGTGCTTATTTGCTTCAATGGTCATAGCGATAACGCCGTCTCTATGAGCCAGTATCTCATTCTTGTAACGCTCCATGCTACGCTTGTTATACGAACCGTCTGCGCGACGGAATGCGGTCCACAGGTCAACGCTGTCACCGGCAAACACGTCATGGAATAATTCTTCTTGCTCTTCATGCTTCTGCTTTTCCTCCAGATTCGGAAAGTCCAGTTCCACTTGCCGCGCAAGATGTTTTATCTCGAATGAATAAAAAGCAAATACAGCCATAGTCAATTTTTCGTTAAAAAACTTGCAAAGTTACTAAAAATTTTTGATATATGCAAGTGGAATAGGGTATGAGAAACAGGCGCAGCCATCTATTGATGGCTGCGAAAACTAAAAAATAATATTTTTTAGGGGGATTATTTGTTACCTTTTGCGCGATTATGCGTTTGGCAAAGCATCTGGCAGTTAGAAATATCTGTAGCGCCACCTTTTGACCACGCTGTTACGTGATCGGCGTCCATTTCGTTAAACCTATAGATACGCGTGCGATTGGCATCGTGACCATGCGCACAAAGAGGACAGTTGGACAGTTCGTGCTTTTTTGCTTCATCTGTCTGTTGAGCATAGATGGCTTTCTTGGTGGGCTCGTCGAAGCAGCGTACCTCTAATAAGCGAGTGTCTTGGCAGTCACCTAAGATGTACTCATAAATGCCTTTCTTATTCTTAACGTAATAATCCTCGTATAGTGTCCGTACTTTTGTTGCTACATCTGCGGGATCATAAGCTTTATGATGATACTTATCGTAAAGTGCGCCCCATTTTAGACCACACATTTCCTTTTCCGGAGTAAAGTCAAAAACAGATGTAATCCAATCAATAACAGAAGTGAAATATGATTTCAATTCTTGGATATTATCATCATTCCTGTGTGCTGCCATATAATCTTCTGTGCGTCCATGACTTACCCAATCAAGTGCAGCTGCGAGGTAGTCTTGTCGTTTAGCTGTACCGGGAATAAAACAACTCCATTTATTGATGTTGTTATTGTTAGAGTTGCTGAACTCTTCTTTGGCTTTGGTTACAAACTTTCCAGAATATACAGCATTGAGGGTTTCTTGTGTGTTAAGTGGAATACCAACGATATTAATAGTGCGAAACCAATCTTTGATATCTTTCTCCGTCCCCTCACATACATAAATAAGCAATTTGGTGTTTAGGAACTTCTTTTGCTCATCTTCGTTCAGTGCAGTAAAATACCAAGGTTTACCATCTGAATCTATCCACGCAAATTTCTCTGTGATGAAGCGACCCAGTGATGTAATGCGTTGTTGCCCATCTAATACCTCATATCGGTCTTCTCCTACTTTGGAAAAATAGATAAGACCAAGTGGATAGCCATTACGCACGGATTGGATAACATCCACTTCTTTCTTGCCTCCATTTTCGGCATATAGGTAATGACGTTGAAACTCGGGTTGAATAGTCAGTTTGCCGGAAAGACCATATAAGCCTTTTCCTTCATATTCGTTATACTGGAATCCCTTGCAAATGTCGCCAATAGTCCAGTCTGTGATTAGAGTTGGTATCATGATTGTTGTTTTTTGCGGATGATTATTCTACCAAATGGGCAGTTTGTCGGAAGCCCGTTCCTTTCTATTCTCAAAGAATTACCTAATTTCCTTTCTGAAACAGTATATGGGGTACTCCATACTACTTTCCCCTTTTCTTCATATGTAATAATTCCTTTGTCCTTATAGGATATGTGTTCTCTTGTTTTTGGGACTTCTGTTCCATCATCGATAATTTCAAATTGTTCAGGGCAATACTTATCAAGGAAGGTAATAGGAACACCCATTAAACCATCATAATCCGAAGGTATGGCATCTACATATGGTACATCTATCGCATCGTAATTATAGTATCGAAGATATCCTTCTTCTAGTAAATCTTTATGCTTTCCAAATCGAAGGTTGTCTTTCATGGTCATTAAATTCAATGGTTCATGTCGCCTGCCATGTTCCATGTTAGTAATCCATATAGAAGGCGTATTCTTATACATAACACCATCAATGATTTTATCTACGTCATCTTTATTCGTAGTTTTAAACCACATTCCTCCAGCCCATTCTGTGCGTCCTGACCATACCAAGTTTTTCTTTACATCGGGAAAAACTTCTTTATAAGTGATGCAGTTCTTATTACAGATTGTCAAGAATTGTTTGTTAGCTTTCCTTACCCATGTATAGAACTCTCTAAAAAGACTGAAAGGAGGATTGGTGACAATAATGTCGGCCTCGTCACGTAGTTTGCACACTTCCGGTGACCGGAAATCTCCATCTCCCTCCATATAGTGCCACTCCAAATCATCAAGATCAATACGACCATTGGCATTGGTATCATGGTCAAGAACGAAGATCTTTCCTTTTGTGCGCGTTTTAGCCTTATCAAATAGCGGACTTTCGGATTCGAAAAGGGTAGGCTGATAATTTTTATACCTCTTGCTCTCAACGGCATACGATGTGCTGATAAGTCGCTTCAATTTAAGTCGCTCAAAGTTTTGCGCAAAGAAACGAGTGAAGTTACTCCACTCAGGATCGTCACACGGTAATAGTACCGTTTTGTCACGGAATGTATCGGGATTATACTCCAGATATGCATTCACTTCTTTTTGAATGTCAGTGAATTGAGTGTAAAACTCGTCATTTTGTGCTGCGCGTGCAAGCCGAAGATTGCTATTTCCTGGCATGATTGATAGCTGTTTTGTGCATTGCTATCAATCATAAGAACGAATAAAAAGGTGCGAACCTACCTACTCGCATTCAGGAAAAGCGTCGGATGCATAAACCCTCACCAAAATAGGTAAATCCACACCTAAAAGGTATGTACATTTACCATTACTTTGGCTAAGGTTGCAAATCTTGCTCCCCTTAATGCTAATTATTCGTTTGTATTCAAACTAAGTTTCCGACGCTTTTTTGAATGCGAATAATAGTAATGCTATGTTATTTTAATATGTAGTGCGCAACGCTTTGCGCTGTTATTTTCAATACGTTACCCTATTTAACGTCTTGGGCAGCTGACGGTATTTTATGTCATCACAATTTGTGATCTCATCTTGAAGTCACAATTTGTGATATCAAGTTTATCTTACTTCTTTGAGAACCACCTCAGGGTTCCAATCCATCTTCATAATGGCTGACAACTTCTTGCCTAAGTCCTTGACAGAATGACCGCAATGATACAATGTATCATCTATAATCACCCAACGGTCATGCGAGGACTTCGACCACTTATGCGTATTAACCGGTTGTTTGCCTTTGGATGCATTATGCGAATCACGCAGGGTCTTATATTCACTATCAGAATAGATTTCCGCAGTTACGCCTTTCGCACGCACATCCAACATCTCAAACGTCGCGGCATCAATATATCCGTCAATGATAATGACGCGCTTCTTTGCCGTCTTAATAATTTGTTCCAGTAGCACCCGCGCCTCGAAGAACTGACCTTCATAGAAGATAGCTTCTTTCGGAGTTGCAGCCCCTTCGTCTAAACGATGGAATACCTCTTCAAGTTTTTGATCGGTGCTTGTCTGATGTGCAGCTAACTCCTCTTGATGTGCAACTAAACTTAACTGCGTATGTTCGATAACCTCTAACCTTTGGAATACCTGTGCGTTGGTTGCGATGAAATGGCGCATCGCATTGAACGCCCGCATTATTTGGATGTTGATATTGATAGCTTGCTGGGAACGAAGAACAGAACTGAGCATAGCCACTCCATTTTCCGTAAATGCATATGGGAGAAATTTTGCATGCTTACCACGCATATCTATTTTTTCTAAGGTTGCAAATTGTGACCTTAAAAAATCATCACTTGAAGTTGCAATTTGTGACTTCAAATTCCCTGAATCATCGTCTAAGGTTGCAAATTGTGACCTTAAAAGTTCAGTTTCATCTTTCGTAAGTTTGAACATAAAGTCCTCCGGGAACCGTTCGAGGTTACGTTGCACTTGCTGATTGAGACGTTTTGTCTCCACTCCATACAACCGCGCCAAATCACGATCAAGCATAACCTGCTTGCCACGTATGACGTGGATGAGGTTCTCAATGTTCTCCAACGGCTGGATTGATGCTGATTCTACTTTCGCTATTTCGTTCTTCTTTGCCATATGCACCCAAACTGGGTGCAAAGGTACGCATTTTTTTTGGAATATGCAAGAGAAAAGTGAAAAATGAAAGATGAAAAATGAAAACCGCTTCGCGCAGAAAACGGTATAGAAATGGACGAAATATAGCCGGCAGGGCAGGGATGGATAAAGAAACAAGCGCCGGAGAGGCGCTTGTTTGTGTATTGGCATCAGCTTGGTGCCATTTTAGCAGCTTCGCTGCGTTGGTAGGAGTATTTCGAGATGACGATATTTCGATATACGAGATATCGATGGAAGTTTATTCCATCGTGTCTTCCATCGAGTCGCCGACGATTTTGCGGTAGAGCTCTTTGGGGTCAGTGGCTTTGCGGATGATCTCGTGCAGGTCCTCAATCGTGTCGCGGTAACGAACCGTGACGCAACCGTCATTGAGGGTGTCGTGATCGACGGTGATACAGAACGGAGTACCCACTGCGTCCTGACGGCGGTAACGCTTGCCGATGGAGTCTTTCTCATCGTAGGCTACCTTGAAATCGAACTTCAGTTCGTTCATGATCTCGCGGGCTTTCTCGGGCAGTCCGTCTTTCTTGACGAGCGGCATGATACAAGCCTTGACCGGTGCAAGTACCGGCGGCAGATGCAGAACCACGCGGGTTTCGCCGCCTTCCAGTTGCTGCTCCTCGTAGCTTGAACACATGACGGAGAGGAACATACGATCCACACCGATAGAGGTCTCAATGACATACGGGGTGTAACTCTGGTTCAGCTCCGGATCGAAGTACTCGATCTTCTTTCCGCTGTACTTGGCGTGCTGCGAGAGGTCGAAGTTCGTGCGGCTGTGGATACCCTCCACCTCCTTGAAGCCGAACGGCATGAGGAACTCGATATCCGTTGCTGCGTTGGCGTAGTGCGCCAGTTTGTCGTGGTCGTGGAAACGGTATTTCTCGTCGCCCAGCCCGAGGGCTTTGTGCCAGCGGAGGCGGAACTGTTTCCAGTGCTCGAACCACTTGAGTTCCTCGCCCGGACGAACGAAGAACTGCATCTCCATCTGCTCGAACTCACGCATACGGAACACGAACTGACGGGCTACAATCTCGTTACGGAAGGCTTTACCGATCTGCGCAATACCGAAGGGGATTTTCATGCGGCCGGTCTTCTGCACGTTGAGGAAATTGACGAAAATACCCTGTGCGGTTTCCGGACGGAGGTAAATCTTCATCGCACCATCGGCGGTAGAGCCCATCTCGGTCTGGAACATGAGGTTGAACTGACGCACGTCAGTCCAGTTACGGGTGCCGGAAATAGGGCATACGATCTCCTCGTCGAGGATGATTTGCTTGAGTTCGGCAAGGTTGTTGTCGTTCATCGCCTTGGCATAACGTGCGTGCAATGCTTCGCGTTTGGCGATGTGCTCTTTCACGCGCTCGTTGGTAGCTTTGAACATGTCCTCGTCGAACGAGTCACCAAAACGCTTGCGGGCTTTCTCTACCTCTTTGGCGATCTTCTCGTCGTACTTGGCAATCTGGTCCTCGATGAGTACATCGGCGCGGTAGCGTTTCTTGCTGTCGCGGTTGTCAATCAGCGGATCGTTGAACGCATCCACGTGACCCGAAGCCTTCCAAGTCGTCGGGTGCATGAAGATAGCGGCATCGATGCCGACGATATTCTCATGCAGGAGGGTCATGGAGTCCCACCAGTAACGCTTGATATTATTCTTCAGTTCCACGCCGTTCTGACCGTAGTCATATACAGCTCCGAGACCGTCGTAGATCTCGCTTGAGGGAAAGACAAAACCGTACTCCTTGCAGTGCGCAACGATTTTCTTAAATGTTTCTTCTTGTGTCTGTGCCATAATATATTTATGATTTCAATTTGCGGCACAAAATTACTGCTTTTTTTTGACATACGCAAATAAAAATGCAATACTGGCACAAATTTTGTGAATGTAAGATGAAAAATGAAAGTTGAAAGATGAAAAAGATTTTCTCTCTGATGATGGCGATGACGCTCTGTTGGGTGTCCGCCGAGGCGTGTATGAAGAAGAGTCCGGCGAGTACGGGACTGACGGTTATTGTGATGGATACGACTCAGGCACTCCTGCCCGAAGCGCAAGTGAAGATCGGCAAGCAGGTCTATCAGACCTCTTTCGACGGCTGTGTGGTACTCAAACCCGAACAGGTGACGAGTAATGTGCTGAGTATCTCCTGCGAAGGGTACAAGAAGGAACAATTCACAATTTACAATTCACAATGCACAATGCACAATGCACCATTGCTGGTAGCAAAACTGACCCCGAAGGCCTCCAAGGAGCGTGGCGGGAAAGGCGACACAATGGTTCGCGGCACAGCCCTTATGTACCGCGCAGCGGGTGCACACTACGACAAAGCGGCTGTCTCACTCGCTACAGCTATGCCGATGGCTACAGCGGATTATGCGGTAGCCGAGGAAGCCATGGAGATGCCGCCCATGCGACCGGGAACGGAGGCTAACAACGCCGTCTCGGCGGGCAAACTGACCGCAGGCGAGGTGAACGATTTCGCCAAATGGAACCTCTGGCCGGGGATCCTGGACGGCAGCCACAAGCAGTACGCCGCCGAGTGGCAGATCGCTCCGCGGCATCGTTATACCGTGCAGGTCATGAACAAGGACGGTTTCCCGATTGCCGCGCGTGCCGTGAGCTTATTGGATAATAGTGGCAACACGCTTTTCCAGGCCGTGACGGACAACACCGGCAAGGCGGAGCTCTGGTACCAACTGCTCGGCAATAACCTCTGCGGCAAACATACGGATTTCTATGTCCGTGTGGACGACCAGAAACAGGTAGCCAAACAATGGGCGGAGGGCGGTAATACTTTCGTGCTCGACGAAGAATGCCCCAATTCTCAAATGTCAAATCTCAAATCTCAAATCTCAAATGATGTGGACGTCCTGTTCGTCTTCGACGCCACGGGTTCGATGGGCGACGAGTTGCGCTACCTGCAGGCGGAGATGAAAGATGTGATCGCCCGCGCGACGGAAGCTACCGGAGGACTGAAGATCCGCACCGGCGCCGTCGTTTACCGGGATCATAACGACGAGTACCTGACGCGTATCTCGCGTCTGACGGACGATCTCAAGACCACGCAGGAGTTTATCGACAAACAGGAGGCCAACGGCGGAGGCGATTACCCGGAGGCGGTGCCGGAGGCACTGATGGCGGCGATGAACAGCTCCGGTTGGAATGATGCCGCGCGTGCGCGTATCGCGTTCCTTATATTAGATGCGCCCTGCCACCAGGACTCGGCTACTATCGCGCTGCTCCATGAGCAGATTCTCAACGCTGCGGCGCTCGGCGTACGTATCGTGCCGGTAGTGTGCAGCGGTCTGGGCGAGAGTGGGGAACTATTGTTGCGGTCCATCGCCTTGGCGACCAACGGCACTTCGTTCTTCCTGACCGACGACTCGGGTATCGGGCATACACACCTCAAACCGACGACCGACAGTCTGAAAGTGGAACACCTCAACGACATGCTCGTGCGTACTATCGTGGAGTTCAGCGCCATGCCGGTTTGCAATGATGAAATGATTAATGGTGACGCTTCGCTTAATGGTGAAATGGTAGATCCGCAGTTCCTGCCTAACCCCTTCAGTGAGGAGGATTTGGCGGCTGATCCCTCTATCCCGCACGGCGAGGGTGTGCATTACCTCATCGACATAAGCGGCAAACTGCTGGCCGTCATCGAGGGCGAGGTGAAGACGGACATGCTTCCCATCGGCGTCTATTTCGTCAAAACGTACTACAACGGCCGGTGGTACACCGAGAAAATTCTGGTGCATTAACCTCCAAAACCGTAAATTTGTGTAAAAATTATCAAAAAAGTGGGTCTGTGCTCACTTTTTTGTGTTTTTATTTGCATATATGAATAATTTGTTGTACTTTTGCTGTCGATTTTGAAATTTAATCCGATTAAAAACAAAAATTAGCGTCAAAATTATGGAGAATGTTCGATTTGAAGCAGTCAAAATTGCAAAAGCACACACTCCTGTGCCTGCTATTACGCCGGAAGGTAAGGTAAAAGATTATTTTGCGCGCGATGTTTTCACCCGCGAACGGATGAAAGAGTATATCGCGGAGGAGGTACTGGAGCAGTTGTTCGACGACGTCGATAACGGCCGCACTATTCATCGCGAAATAGCCGGCAGTGTGGCTATCGGCATCCGTAAATGGGCGATGGAGCACGGTGCAACCCATTACACCCACTGGTTCCAACCCCTTACCGGCGGTACCGCCGAGAAACACGACGCGTTCTTTACCTTGGATAAAGACGGCGCGTTGGTGGAGGATTTCAGCGGCGACAGTCTGTACCAGCAGGAACCGGACGCTTCTTCATTCCCTTCGGGTGGTATCCGTAACACCTTTGAGGCACGTGGTTACTCGGCTTGGGATCCCTCGAGTCCTGTGTTCCTTGTCGGCGACACACTCTGTATCCCGACGGTCTTCGTGGCTTATACGGGCGAGGCGCTGGATTACAAGACGCCTCTCATCCGCTCTACGGCGGCTCTATGTCACGCTGCCCGTGAGGTGGTTGGCGCTTATTTTGACAAACAGGTGAAGCACGTGCATGCCAACCTGGGTTGGGAGCAGGAGTATTTCCTGGTGGACGAGGCGTTGTACCACGCCCGCCCGGATCTGATGCTTACCGGCCGCACCCTCATGGGACATGAGAGTGCGAAGAGCCAACAGCTGGAAGATCACTATTTCGGCGCTATTCCCGAGCGCGTGCTGGCGTTCATGAAGGATTTGGAGTACGAGGCGCTCTGCGCAGGCATCCCCGTGCGTACAAGGCATAACGAGGTGGCGCCCATGCAGTTTGAGATGGCGCCGATCTTCGAGAACGTGAACCTCGCCAACGACCATAACCTGCTTGTGATGAGTATCATGGACAGGGTGGCGCAGCGACACCATTTCCGCGTACTGCTCCACGAGAAACCGTACGCGAAGGTCAACGGTAGCGGCAAGCACTGCAACTGGTCGCTCGGTACGAACACCGGTGTGAACCTTCTGGCACCGGGTAAGAACCCCTACCAGAACCTGCAGTTCATTACCTTCCTCGTCAATGTGCTGATGGCGGTTCATCGTCATAACGGACTGCTGAAGGCCTCCATCGTCTCGGCGACGAACGAGCACCGTCTGGGTGCCAACGAAGCACCGCCGGCAATCATCTCCGTTTTCTTAGGCAAACAGATCACCGAGGTGCTCGACAAACTGGAGCACGCGTCTGCCGAAGAGGCCATCATCATCAATGCCAAGAAAGAGATGAAACTCGGCGTGGGTAATATCCCCGAGATACTGCTCGACAACACCGACCGCAACCGTACCTCGCCGTTCGCCTTCACGGGTAACCGGTTTGAGTTCCGTGCGGTAGGTTCGTCCGCTAACTGCGGCGCGGCGATGCTCGCCCTCAATGCCGCCGTAGCGGAGCAGCTGATGATCTTCAAGGATGAGGTAGATGCCCGCATCGAGAAGGGTGAAGCGAAAGAGCGCGTGCTCTTCGATGTGATCAAGAAATATATCGTAGCCTGCAAGGCGATCCGTTTCGACGGCAACGGCTATTCGGACGAGTGGCGTAAAGAGGCGGAAAAACGCGGCTTGGACTGCGAGACGAGTGTACCTCTGGTGATCGACCGTTACCTCACGCCGGCGTCGATTAAGATGTTCGGCCGCACGGGTGTGCTGAGCAAGTCGGAACTCACCAGCCGTTGCGAGGTCAAATGGGACACGTACGTGAAGAAACTGCAGATCGAGAGCCGTGTGTTAGGTGATCTCGTGATCAACCACGTGCTTCCTGCCGCCAAGCGGTACCAGACGATGTTGTTGCAGAATGTAATGACCGTCAAGCAGGTATTCTCTGCCACCGAGTCGGAGTCCCTCAATGAGATGGACTACTCGATCATCCGTCAGATTGAGGCGCACTCCGGAGATATTCTCAAAGGGGTGGAGGCGATGACAGAGGCGCGCCATAAAGCCAATCGTATGCCTGACGAGCGCGCCAAAGCGATTGCTTATCACGACACCGTCCTGCCGCTCATGGCACAGATCCGTGAGCACGCCGACGCCCTCGAGTTGATCGTCGATGACGAGCTCTGGTCCCTTCCTAAATATCGCGAACTCATGTTCATTCATTAATATGTGCGGAATAGTAGGATACATCGGTAAACGCAAGGCGTACCCGATTTTGATAAAAGGCCTGCACAGGCTGGAGTACCGCGGTTACGACAGTGCCGGCGTGGCGCTCATCAACGAGCAGGGACAGTTGAATATCTATAAGACGAAGGGCAAGGTAGCTGAACTGGAAGCTTTCGCAGCGGACAAGGACACGAGCGGCACCATCGGTATAGCGCACACGCGCTGGGCAACCCACGGCGAACCCAATACCGTCAATGCCCATCCGCATTACTCGGAGTCCGAGCGGCTGGCAATCATCCATAACGGTATTATCGAGAACTACGCCGTTCTTAAAGCGGGTCTGCAACAGGAGGGTTATACCTTCAAGTCCGAGACCGATACCGAGGTGCTCGTGCAGCTCATCGAATATACGCAGATGGACAAACACGTGGACCTCAAGACGGCGGTACAACTGGCGTTGCAACAGGTCGTCGGAGCTTATGCGATTGCCGTGCTGGACAAGGAGCACCCCGACACGCTCATTGCCGCCCGCAAGGGTTCGCCGCTGGTCGTAGGAATAGGCGAGGACGAGTATTTCATCGCCTCCGACGCCACGCCGATCGTCGAATATACGGACCAGGTGATCTATATTGAGGACGAAGAGGTAGTGAGGTTAAGTACAAAGGACAAAGGAATTGAGATTACCACCATCAATAATGTGGAGAAGACGCCTGAGATCAAGCGGTTGGAGCTCTCGCTGAGCCAGTTGGAGAAAGGCGGTTATCCGCATTTCATGCTCAAGGAGATCTTCGAGCAGCCGCGCACGCTGACGGACTCCATGAGGGGTAGGGTGAACGTCCGGCAGGATAATATCGCCCTCTCGGGATTCATCGACAACAAGGAGCGTTTTCTCAATGCCAAACGTATTATTATTACCGCCTGCGGCACGAGTTGGCACGCCGGTCTGATCGCCATGTACGCCATCGAGGAGTTCGCGCAGATACCCGTGGAGGTGGAGTACTCGTCGGAGTTCAGGTACCGCAAGCCGGTGATCAACAAGGACGACGTCGTCATCGCCATCTCACAATCGGGCGAGACGGCAGATACCTTGGCGGCAATCCAGCTCGCCAAATCGAAAGGCGCGTTCATCTTCTCCATCTGTAATGTGATCGGCGCTTCTATTCCGCGCGTGAGCGACAGTGGTTGTTACACCCACGTGGGACCGGAGATCGGCGTTGCGTCCACCAAGGCTTTCACCGCTCAGGTGACCGCCCTGACGATGCTTGCGCTCTGTATCGGGCGTGAGAAAGGGACGATGAGCGAAGACAAGTACCTCGCCGTCGTGCGTGAGTTGGGACGCATACCCGATAAGATCTCGCGTGTGCTGGAGCAAGACGCCCGCATCGCCGATTTCGCCAAGACTTTTACGTACGCCCAGAACTTCATTTATCTCGGTCGCGGCTATAACTACCCCGTTGCGATGGAAGGAGCGCTCAAACTCAAGGAGATCTCCTATATTCATGCGGAGGGTTATCCGGCAGCGGAGATGAAACACGGACCTATTGCGCTGATCTCGCAGGAAATGCCGGTGGTCGTGGTGGCACCGCGCTGCGGCACGTATGAGAAAGTGGTGTCGAATATCCAGGAGATCAAAGCCCGCAAAGGCAAAGTCATTGCCGTCGTCACTGAGGGCGATGAGATCGTCCGCAAGATTGCCGATTATGTCATCGAGGTACCCGAATCCGAGGAATGCCTCACGCCGCTCCTGACGGTCATTCCGCTCCAGTTGCTGGCGTACCACATAGCCGTAGTCAAGGGCTGTGACGTCGATCAACCCCGAAACCTTGCGAAATCAGTAACGGTGGAATAAATTCACAATTCACAATTCACAATTTACAATTTACAATTATAGATTATGATAAAAGTAGCTATATTGGGTCACGGCAATATAGGCCGTGCAGCAGAAGCAGCCGTTAAGGCGGCGCCGGACATGGAGTTAGCCGGTATTTATCACCACGACGATTGTCTGTCGTGTATCGCAGGAAACATAGATGTCATGCTCGTTTGCACGCCGACGCGTGAGGTACAGAAGTTCGCAACCGTCCTTGCTGCGAGAGGTATCTGTACGGTGGATAGTTTCGATATTCATGGTCAGATTTGGTCACTTCGCACGGCGCTGGACGCCGTTTGTCAGGCGAACCAATCGGTCTCTATCATCTCCGCCGGTTGGGATCCAGGCAGTGACTCGATGGTCCGTGCGCTGCTCATGGCGATGGCTCCGAACGGACTGACGTACACCAATTTCGGTCCCGGCAGAAGTATGGGTCACACGGTGGCAGCCAAAGCTATACCGGGCGTGAAGAACGCCCTCTCCATGACCATTCCTCTGGGAACGGGTATCCACCGCCGCATGGTGTATATCGAGTTGGAAGAAGGAGCCGATTTCAAGACCGTAGAAGCAGCAATCCTTGCCGATGATTATTTTGCGCACGACGAGACGCACGTGATTGCGGTGGAGAGCGTGGAGGCGCTCAATAACGTGGCGCACGGCGTGAACCTCGTCCGTAACGGTGTGTCCGGCGAGACGCACAACCAGCGTTTTGAGTTCAACATGACCATCAATAATCCTGCTCTCACAGGTCAGATAATGGTATCTTGCGCCCGTGCGGCGATGCGCATGAAAGAGCGTGGAGAGTTCGGCGCGAAGACCATGATTGAACTCCGCCCGATAGACTTGTTACCGGGAACAAAAGAGAGCCTCATAAAGGCTCTCGTCTGATAGCTGACAGCTGAATACTGAAGGCTTTCTATCTCTCCCGGAAATAGCCGGTGCGGTAAGCATGTAAGAGTTGTTCGAGCGATCGTATCTGCCCGAGCAGCTCTTTTCCTTTGTCCGTGTCCTGGATACGGATGCGGTGACCGCTGAAATCCTGTAGTAACGTGCGGCTGTGAATATCGCTGCCGGAGAGGATCGCCTGTTCGCGGGACTCAAAACTCTCGTGCTCCACGAGCTGGATACCATGACTGTTGTAGATGAGCGTGTAGCCCGCGATACCCGTTTTCTCCTGGTAGGGCTTGCTGAAACCTCCGTCGATCACGAACCGTCTGCCGTTGGCGCGGATGGGTGTCTCGCCCTTGATCGTACGCACCGGCACGTGGCCGTTGATGATCCTTCCGGTCGTGGGGTCAAGCCCGAACTCCTTCAGTATCTGGGCGCACACCTGTTCGTCATCCGAGAGGGTGAAGTACGCACCTTTGATCTCCGTCCATGTCTCTTTTTCGGCAATGAAATACCGCTCGAAGGTAGTCATCTTGTCCTTGTTGTAGAGCGGCGAGAACTCGCCTTCCCACAGGTAAAGCATGTAATCCAGTGCATCCTCTTTCTCTTTGCCCTCGCCGTAGTACGCGCGGCGGATGATCTCGTCGGTGCGGTCCATGAGTGCTTTTCCGCTCACTCGCTCGCCGCAGACCTCCGCCTCGGTGAACGAACCGTCGGCGTTGAGGGGGATAGCGGCGTGGTAGAGCAGGAAGCCGTTGCGCACCAGGTAGAGCGAACCGTGTTCGTACAGCAACCGCAGATGGCGTTGCATCTTCTCGCTCTTGCGGAACGACCGCCAGAGCTGGTTCATCAAATCCTGCTCGTACTGGTTCAGTTCGTACGGGTGCGAGGGATCGATGGTCGGCAGGTTGGTGTCGAGCAATTGGAAAACCTCTCCTTTTCCTTCCCCACAAGGGAGGGTAATAGTGCCGTTTTGGTAGTCGATTTTGTCGAGCAGGGCGCGGTGGTCCATGTGCCACTCGGGGTGACGGAGAACGGTCTGTCCCTCCAGCTTGAACTGGATGATGGAAATGGCTTTGTGCATCTTCGCCATCAGTTGTGCCGAGCGCGTCAGACGCGGGTTGTTCTCAAAATCCTTGGTCTGCCAGATAGTACAGGGGTCATCGCCATAAACGGTCATCGCGAAGTTGGCTAACGGCAGGAGGTTGATGCCATAACCCTCTTCGAGGGTCTCGATGTTGGCGTACCGGATAGAGACGCGCAGGACGGTGGCGAGGAGTGCCAAGTTGCCCGCCATCGCACCCATCCACTCAATGTCATGGTTGCCCCATTGTATGTCGTAGTCGCGCACAGTGTCCAATACATCCATGATTTTGCTCGCGCCCGGGCCGCGGTCGAAAATATCTCCTACGATGTGCAGTTTGTCGATCGTCAGGCTGTGTATGAGATACGAGATGGCGATGATCAGCTGGTCGGCGCAGCCGGTTTCGATGATGGCATTGATGATGGCATTGTAATACGTCTGGCGGTCTTTTTGCTCCATGTTCGATTCGTGCAGCAACTCGGAGATGATATATTCGTATCCGGAGGGCAAGAGCCGGCGCACCTTGCTGCGGCTGTATTTGATGGTCACCGCGCGTGCTATATCCACCACTTGGTGCAACCGCCGCTCGTACCATTCCCGCAAGGTGGGCAGGTTCGAGATCTGTGCATTGAGCCGGAAGAGAACTTTGTATTCTTCCGTCTCTCCCCCTTTAGGGGGCTGTGGGGCTTCATAATACCTCTTGATAAGTTCGATCCGTTCGTCGGGGTAGTAGATCAGCGCGCAGAGGGCGCGTTTCTCCTCCTCCGCCAGGCTGTTTCCATAGACCTCATCGACCTTCTTGCGCACCACGCCCGAGGCGTTCTTGATCATGTGGATGAACGCCATGGATGCGCCGTGCAGGTCGCTCACGAAATGCTCTGTTCCTTTCGGCAGGGAGAGTATCGCCCGCAGGTTGATCAGCTCTGTGATGACCGCTTGTGCGTTCGGAAACTTATCGCTCAATAACCGTAAATACCGTTCGTCTTGCATAGTATTCGAATTTGGGTACAAAGGTACTACTTTTTTTTGAATTATACAAATAAATGTAAATTTTTTGTGGGGTTATGCGGTTTAAGCTGCCGTTCGGTTGACGAGCGAGGTAGTGGTAGCGGTTCTTGCCCTCCATTTTTTCGGGTGAACCGGAGAAATGTAAAGAACGAAAACGCGTTTGCCGTTGTAGAACATGTGTTTGCTGCCGGCTCTTTGTGGTCTGCACATTTTCCAATAGCCACATTTTTCGGCGTCTCGAAGTGTATTGAGGCGGCCTGTGATTGAGGTGAAATGGCTAAAATCGAAGGTAACCTCAATACAGGTATCCGACCGTCGTTTCCGCCGATGAATCATTTCTGCTCCCATGCTATCTTTGAGGTGTAAATAGAAATCGTAGAGGATGGGGTGGATTTTGCAATTTCTTGCTTTAGGAGTTACTATTTTCGATATTTTAGTGGTCATTTTCTAAAATCACGGGATATATATTATAAATAATATATATATTATTACAAGGATGGGCTAATAGTCCGACATGCTTCCGACATGATTCCGGCATGCTTCCGGCATGAGGCCGATGCGAGGTGGCAGCGGTGGTGGGGAATGCGGGGCGGGATTCTTAGCGAGTGCAAAGGTACGAATTTTTTTTTGAATACGCAAGCCTTTGAGGGAAAAAGAACCCTAAAGAATGCTTTTTTTTAAAATTTTTTATATTTATATAATAAATTATTTTTTTTAAAAATTAAAGTTCCCAAGCTGCATAGTTTTCTCTTTGCTTCTTTCTCTTTTGCAAGAGACGATCTGCTTCGCTGTATGCTTTCTCTTTTGCAAGAGACGATCTGCTTCGCTGTATGCTTTCTCTTTTGCAAGAAACGCGGTAGAGACAGGAAGGGGACGGTGGAAAATATGGTTGAGGAAATGGCATATTCCGACATATTTCTGCCTAAAAATTTGCATATATCGATTTTTTGTTGTACCTTTGCACCGTGAACGTTTAATCTAAAATCTATCGCATTATGTTACGAGAAGTAAGAACCCTTCGTATGGACGAAGAACGTCATCCTAACGAGAATGAAGTATGGGAGGCACACCGTTACGCCAATGAGAAACACTGTATCGTTCAATTACAGTGGTTTATCCCTCATTATGGATTGAAGACATGGGTCATTGCGCCGGAAGACAATATTGTCGAGTTGCTGGCTAACCTTCACATCGCGACCCATCAATAATCTACGCCCCGGGGTGTATAGTAGAGCATATAACCGACTTTCGAGTGGGTAGTTTGCGTGTGGGGGAAAATTTGATTTTTTTATTAAAAAAATACATGGGCGCTTGCATATTTCAAAAAAAAGTTGTAACTTTGCACGCTAATTGATTGAAAACAGAAATAAACAGATATGAGTACAACAGGAAAAGTAGTAACATGGACGTCGGTGATCGCCGTATTGGCGCTCGCGGCGTTTATTTATTTTAAGTTCTGCTTCGTGTATAGCGAAGGTGTGAACGAGGGTGACATTAATTATTTCCAGAAAGAAGGATGGATATTCAAGACCTACGAGGGAAAGATGATTCAGACAGGTCTGAAGAATAGTAAAGTGCAGGGCTCGATTCAGTCGAACGAGTTCAAGTTCTCGGTAGTAGAAGAGCGCGTAGCCAAGCAGCTCAACGATGGTGCCAATACCGGGGTTAAACTCCATTGGAAAAGGTATAAGGGTACCTTGCCCTGGCGCGGAAGGAGCGAGTTTATTGTGGACTCCGTCTATGTGGCAAAGTGACGGTGGACAGTTCACAATGCACAATTCACAATGCACAATTATAACATTTAATCGTAAATCGTAAATCGTCAAATCGTAAATCATTATGATGACGGAAGAGAAATACAACTTTGTTAAGTTTTATGAGCGGTCGTTCAAGGAGAACTGGGAAGATGCCGCGGTAACCGATTACGGTACTGACGTGACTTTGACGTACGGTCAGCTGGCTATTAACATCGAGAAACTGCACATCCTCTTCAAGGAGTGCGGGATTGAGAAAAACGACAAGATAGCCGTAATGGGTAAAAACAACAGCAACTGGGTTGCCGTGTATCTGGCAGCGGTCACGTATGGTGCGATCATCGTACCAATCCTGCAGGATTTCCGGGCGAACGATGCTATCCATATTATCAACCACAGCGAGAGCAAGCTCCTGTTTATCAGCGATATTAACTGGGAGGGAATAGACCTCGACCAGATTCCCAAGGTAAAGGCGGCGATCAGTCTGAACGATTGGCATCCGATCTCGCTGGCGCTCGACCCGAAGAAAATCAACTACGAGGCAGTGGCGCAGAAGTACAAAGAGAAACACCCGGACGGCTACTGGGCAAAGGATGTGCATTTCGACGAGCGCCCTAACAGCGAGATTGCTTCGATCAACTATACCTCCGGCACGACGGGTTTCAGCAAGGGAGTGATCACTCCGCTGAACGCCTTGGCGGGTAACGTACGGTACGGTCTGGAGAGCGGTATTGCGTTCAAGGGTTCGCGGTTCGTGACGTTCCTGCCTCTGGCACACGCTTACGGCTGTGCGTTCGATTTCCTGAGCTGTCTCGCCGCCGGCGGACACACGTGGCTCATCGGCCGCACGCCGAGCCCGAAGATTTTGCTGAAGGCGTTCTCGGAGGTCAAGCCGACCGTCATTCTCTCTGTGCCGCTGATTCTGGAGAAGATTTACAAGAAGATGATTGTTCCGCAGATCCAGAAACCGCCCGTAAGCTGGGTACTCAAAGTGCCGTTCCTGGACGAGGTGATCTGCTCCAAGATACGTGAACAGTTAGTGCAAGCCTTCGGTGGCGAGTTCAGTCAGATGATTATCGGCGGCGCACCGCTTAACCCCGAGGTAGAGGCATTCCTGCATCGCATCAAGTTCCCTGTTTCCGTGGGTTACGGTATGACGGAGTGCGCGCCGCTTATATGCTATACGCCGATCAACGAAGGTCCGCGTAAGTTTTCCTGCGGTCGTCCGCTGAAGGGTATCATGGAGGTGAAGATCCTCAATCCGAACAGCGAGGGAATAGGTGAGATAGTAGTACGTGGCGAGAACACCATGCTCGGCTACTACAAGAACCCGCAGGCGACCAAAGAGAGTTTTACCAAAGACGGATGGCTCCGCACGGGTGATTTGGGACAGTTGGACGAAGACGGATTCCTGTATATCAAGGGTCGCTGCAAGACGATGCTTCTCGGCCCGTCCGGACAGAATATCTACCCGGAGGAGATCGAGGCGAAGATCAATAACATGCCGTACGTGCTGGAGTCACTGGTTCTGCAACAGGAGGACACCCGTCTGGTGGCACTCATCTGCCCGGACTACAACGAGGTGGACGCGAGCGGTCTGACAGCCGAGCAGTTAGAAGAGGCGATGGAGGAAGCCCGCAAACAGGTGAACTCCGAGCTCGCCTCCTACGAGCAGATCGCCATCGTCAAACTCTATCCGCATGAGTTTGAGAAGACCCCGAAGAAATCGATCAAGCGGTTCCTATACACCAATATGGTGTAAAGGCGAAAGGTTATAGGTTATAGGCGAAAGATGAATCTGTGTATCGATCAGGGGAATAGCCGGACGAAAGTGGCGTTGATGACGGACGAGGGTAAGATGATCAAACATTTTATCTACAAGTCCTTCTCGTCTGCCGACATAGAACGGCTCTTTGACCTGTACGACATTACGGATTCGATTATTTCGTCCGTGGTGAACATAGAAGCGGCGGTGGTGAACACCCTTCATCGCAGGTCGCAACATTTTGTGCTCTTCGACCACAATACTCCTGTGCCGATCATCAATGCGTACGACACGCCGGAAACGCTTGGTCAGGACCGCCTGGCGGCGGCAGTGGGCGCCAAGAGCCTTTGCCCGGACGAGAACCTGCTGATCATCGATGCCGGCTCCGCCATTACGTATGATTTCGTGACTGCGAAAGGCGAGTATATCGGCGGCAACATAGCTCCGGGACTCAAGATGCGGTTCACGACCCTCGCCCGCATGACGAAGAAACTGCCGCTGGTGGAGGTGGAGGAGAACGAGTTGATTCCGCTCTTCGGCAAGAACACGCGCGATGCGATCGCTGCCGGAGTAGTGCGCGGAGTGGCATACGAAGTAAAAGGATACATGCGCACGCTGCGCGAGAAAATGCCGCATTTCCAGGCCTTCCTCACCGGCGGAAACGCGCCGTATATACTGAATAATGTGCGGACCTCCAAGACCGAAGAACGGGATATACGTTATGAGAAAAACCTTGTGCTGATCGGCCTGAACGAGATACTGAGACATAATAAGACCGCTTTGCTCAAAGTAGAAAGACCGCTTCGCTCAAAGTAGAAAGACTAAAATGAACAGAATATATAGACAGATATTATTGCTGATAGTTATCGTAGTAACGGCTAATGGTGTTGCGCAGAACATGACCAGTTCGCCGTATTCGCGTTATGCGTACGGCGACCTGAACGAGAATGTGCCGACGGGTTACCGTGCTATGGGCGGCGTAGGTTTCGGCATGCGTAACAACCGTGCCATCAACCCCTCGCAGCCGGCTTCCTATACTTCCTGCGACACGCTGACATTTATGATGGACATCGCGGCGAGTGGTAACTGGAGCCACTACACCGACATCCGTGGAGTGCGCAATAAAGCGAACGGAAACTTAGAGTACCTAACGTTGCAATTCCCGCTCTTTAAACGCTGGATAGCCATGTCGGTGGGTTTGTTGCCGTACAGCTCCGTGGGCTATGATATATCGCTCAAAGGAAGGGTGGACGCGTATGATTACACCACTTCTTACACCGGTACCGGAAATATCAGTCAGGTCTATGGAGGTCTCAGTTTCAATGTGCTGAACTGGTTCGCTTTTGGTGCCAATGTGTATTATATGTGGGGTGATTTGGACCGAATGCGTGCCGTCACGTTCACCCAAACAGGTCTCAATCCGACGGTTTACGACGAAGAGTTACGGGTAAGCAATGTGCGTCTGCGTTATGGTGCGCAGCTCTTTCATACATGGGGCGATCACACCGTGAATATCGGTGCCATCTTCGAGAGCAAAATGAAACTCCACAGTGAGATGTGGGTCATCGAGACGCAATCCGAAGACTCCATCCCCATCTATAAAAACGGATGGGAAACGCCGATGGTTTATGGCGTTGGTTTCAGTTATAACTGGGCAAAGAGGCTTACCGTTGCCTTCGATTTCGAGCGTCAGTGTATGGCCGATGCGCTCTATAACGGCGCGGCAGGATGGGTGTCTGACCTGCAGAACAAGAACCGCTATGCGGTAGGTTTGGAATACCGCCACAACCCCATGGGCCGTAACTACGCCGAGCGCATGTTCTGGCGCGCGGGCGTGAATATACAAGATGAGTACCTGACTCTGATCGGGAACAAACGAATCACCGCCTCCCTCGGTTTCGGGTTCCCGCTCCCGACCATCGGAACGGTCATCAATACGACCTTTGAGTATTCCCACCGTGGCGATGATACCGCGCTGGAGGACCACTCCCTGCGTTTCACCCTTGGCGTTTCCATCGCCGAGACTTGGTTCTTCAAGCGGAAACTGTAGTTTGGCATGGCTTTTGTAACTAAAATATCGGAGAAGACAACTAACAACAATAAAAATAGCAATATTATGAAACTAAAATCTATTCTTGTAGTAGCGCTGGCAGCCGCCGTTCCGGCTCTGGCTTGCGCAAAGAAACCGAAAAAAGTAGGTGAGGAAACCCCTGTTAAGGAAGCTCCCGCTGTTGTAGAGGAAGATCCCGTCATCACCGAGGAGTGTGTAATGAACGTGTCGCTCTTCCACGAGGCAGTGAAGAACAAGATGTATGCAGACGCTTACGGCCCGTGGATCGAGGTGTATAACACATGCCCGAACGCTAACAAATCCATCTACTCTGACGGTTCGAAGATTGTAGAGGCGCTCTATCAGGCCACTTCCGATCCCGCAGAGAAAGCCCGTCTGGCGAATCTGGCTATTGAGATGCAGGACAAACGTATCCGTTTCTTCGGCAATGACCCCAAATACCCGAAGGCTTATATCTTAGGCGAGAAGGGCTTGGCATACCTTGATTTCTTCGGCGACGAGAAACTGGCAGAGGCGCGTGAGTGCCTTCAGCAGTCGGTAACCGGCATGGGTGCTTCCAGCAAGATTATGGTTCTCGTTAAACTCGTAGATGCGTCCTACGCGCTCTATAAACAGGATCCGAACGGCAAGGCGGAGCAGTTCATCGCGGACTACGAGCTGGCAAGCAACTATCTGGGCGAGCAGGCGTCGAACACCAACAACAAGAACGCCGAGATCGCCGGCAAGCAGAAAGATTATGTAGATAATATCTTCGCCGTTTCCGGTGCCGCTGATTGCTCCAAGTTGGACGAGATCTACGCTGCTGCTGTGAAGGACAACCTGCAGAACCTCGACATGCTGACCAAGATAGCCAAACTGTACAAACGTGTACGTTGCACCGAGAGCGATGTGTATTTCGCAGCCTGCGAGGCAGCTCACAAACTGCAGCCTACCGATGAGTCCGCAGCCGGTTGTGCATCGATGGCGGCAAAGAAGGGCGACTACGAGCAAGCCGTGGCTTACTACGACCAGGCAATCAAACTGGCGATGGTAGAGGACGAGTTGGAGGATGTGGCAGACTATCAGTACAACGCTGCTTTCTATTGCTACAACAACCTCAAGAAATATCCCGAGGCACGCAAATACGCGCAGGCGTCTATCGCCACCCTTCAGGGACTGGGTCTGAACAAAGGTCAGGGTCGTTGCTACATCATCATCGGTATGTGCTACGCCGCTACCCAGTTGTACCCCAATGACGCAAAGGGTCGTATCCTGAACAAGACTGTTTATTGGGCTGCTGTAGATAAGTTCGTGAAGGCAAAACAGATCGATCCGTCGGTAGAGGCACAGGCTTCGGAGTTCATCTCTTCGTACAGCAAGTACTATCCGACCAAAGAAGAGCGTTTCGACCTGCCGAACGAGTTCTCCGGTTCGTCTTATTTCGTAGGAGGCTGGATAGGTGAGTCAACGGCTATCCGTTAATAGAGCAGGCATAGCGGGTGTGGTAATGACACTCGCTATGTTTTTCTTTGCGTGTAAGAAAGACGAGGTGCCGCAGGAGGTCCGAACCCTCCCGCGCGAGCAGACGCCGGCGCTGATCACCGATTCGGTCAGTACGCTGATCTCCGATTCCGGCGTGACGCGGTACCGCATCGAAGCACCGCAGTGGCTCATCTACGATAAGACCGAACCGCCTTATCAGGAGTTTCCGGAGGGTATATACCTCGAGCAGTTCGATATAGACCTGTCTGTGCAAGCCTCGCTCAAAGCGGACTACGCTTATTATGACGAGAAAGCACAACAATGGACACTCCGCGGCAATGTGCACGCGCTCAACCGCAAGGGCGAGCAGTTTGATACACCGCTGCTGAAGTGGGATCAATCGAGCCACCGTATATACTCCGACACCACGATTCATATCACGCGTGAGAAAAGTATTATTGAGGGCATTGGCTTCGACTCTAACGAAGAAATGTCAAAATATACCATCCTCCATCCGACGGGTGTCTTCCCCATCGAGGAGGAGTAGGAGAATAGGTGATTGATAATTGGTAATTTATATCATTATGTTATTAGAAAATAAAGTGGCCTTGATTACGGGTGCCGCCCGTGGAATAGGCAAACAGATCGCTTTGGCGTTTGCGAAAGAAGGCTGTAATATTGCCTTCACGGACCTCGAACTGAACGAGGCTTGTATAGAGACCAGCAATGAGCTCAAGGCATTGGGCGTCAAAGTGCAGGCGTATGCCTCTGATGCCTCGAATTTCGATGCTGCGCATGAGGTAGTCGATGACGTAGTGAAGGATTTCGGGAGACTGGATATTATGGTCAATAACGCCGGTATTACCCGCGACACGTTGCTGATGCGTATGACCGAGGCGCAGTGGGATCAAGTGATACAAGTGAACCTCAAATCGGCGTTTAACTTCACCCATGCGGTTACACCGGTTATGATGAGGCAGCGGAGCGGTTCGATTATCTCGCTCAGTTCTGTGGTAGGCATCAACGGAAACGCAGGACAAGCTAACTATGCTGCTTCCAAGGCCGGTATTATAGCGCTCACCAAATCGGTAGCCAAGGAACTTGGCTCCCGCGGCATACGCGCCAACGCGATTGCCCCGGGTTTCATTTTGACCGATATGACGAAGGCGCTCCCAGAGGAGACACTCAAGCAGTTTGTCTCGATGATTCCGATGCGCCGTGGTGGCGAACCGGAAGAGGTAGCTAAGGTTGCTCTATTCTTAGCAAGCGACCTCAGCTCCTACGTCAGCGGACAGGTGATCCAAGTCAACGGAGCAATGGCATAAGGTGATCGCTGACTACGTAAAATCCCTCGCACCGATAAGTGCGAGGGATTTTTGTCTCGTTATGTCGTTATGTCGTTATGACGTTATATCGATATAACGAGTCATCGTTATTTCTCGAAGATCTTGAAACTCCAGGGTTTGAGGGTGAAGGTCTGCGATGCTTGCAGTTCTTTCTCCTTGCCGCAGAGGCAGGTGTATTTGCCTTCGTGGCCTGCGAGATCAAGCGTCACCTCCTGCTCCTCGCCGCTCATGTTCATGACGGTAATCACGGTGTTGGTGTGGTGTTTGCCTGCTAACTCACGTACGCATGCGAAAACCTTGTTATTATCGGCATTGAGACGAACCATCGGTGCGCCTACCTCCGGCGAGAACAATGCTTTATTGCGCTCGCGCAGACCGTTCAGTTGCTTGTAAAGTTCTGCCTGGGCATAGTTCTCGTCAATGTCAATCAGGTCTTTTTCGAAGAACTCCAGCCTGTGGTGGTTACCGCTCAACTGACCCGTGTAGATCATCGGCATACCCGGTACTACGTAGCAGAAAGCCTGGAACAGAGGCACTGCATCGCCCATGCGCTCCTGCTCCGTACCGTTCCAACTGTTCTCGTCGTGGTTGGAGATGAAGTTCATGCGGATAGCTTCGGGACGGATGGTAGTATCGGCTTTGGCGAAATATGCCCATAGATCCTCTACACCTTTCTTACCCTGCGCTACATCGTTCATGATATGGTGGAGCGTCCAGCCGTAGTACATGTCGAAAGCAGTTTCGGTCAGTTCCTGCGCTTTGTCCTCATCCTCGGCGAGGGTGAACATGTGAGGATGGGTCTGACGGAGGTCAGCCATCGCCCAGTTCCAGAAATCGGTCGGAACTTCGCCGGCTACGTCGCAGCGGAAACCGTCAATACCGATCGAGTCCATCCACCAGTGCATGGCTTTGAGCATCTCCTCACGCATGGCTTGGTTGTCGTAGTTCAGTTTGGATATATCCGTCCAGTCGTATTGAACCATCAGGTTACCCAAACTATCGCGGTAGTGCCATCCTTCGTTCTTGGTCCACTCGCTATCCGGCGCCGTGTGATTAGCCACCCAGTCGAGGATGACCTTAAAGCCCTGTTTGTGCGCCTCGGCGAGGAAATGCTCGAAGTCTGCACGGGTACCGAACTCGGGGTTAATCGCGCAATAATCGATGATGGAGTAGTAACTGCCTAACGTACCCTTGCGGGTGATCTTACCGATCGGCTGGCAGGGCATAACCCAGATGATGTCAATACCGTTCTCGCGAAGGGTAGGGAGTAACGCCTCGGCGGCAGCAAACGTACCTTCCGGCGTGGCTTGACGGGTGTTCAGTTCGTAGATCGTTGCATCGTACGCCCATTTCGGGTGACGCAACTCGGTTTGCTCCGCGCAACTCATCATCAACAGAGCTGCCGCGGCTAAAAAGAGTGTCTTTCTCATGTTATTTATCGTTAATTATCTGGTAAGTCATATCTTTGCGGTTGATGATGACCGTCACTTTCTCGCCCAGGTAAACGCGCTGATAGATAATCTCGTCCGGACGGTCAATCAACGGAATAAAATCGCCGTATAAGAGCGGCATGGAGTTCCGGCGGAGATGAATCAGCTCCGCTACTTTCTCGCGCAGGTTGCGTTCGTCCAGACTCAGGGTTTCAAACCGCATCAAATGCCGGTTGTCCGGATCGTTGCCGCCTACTTCGCCGTACTCATCGCCCTGGTAGATGCAGGGTACGCCGGGGAGCGTCATGTTCAGTACCTCCAGCAACAACGCGCGTTTGTAAGCCTTCTCGGCATCGCCAATACCTATCTCCTGCGTCCAGCCTTCCTCTTTACCCTGCGTATTGATGTCTATCGCGCCGCCGGCAATGGAGGCAAAACGTATCTGGTCATGGTTGCCGGAGATATTACCCATCGTGTGGTGTGCGCCATAAGTACGGAGTGAGGTCAGTTCATTGGTCATTACTTCGTCCATGCCTTTGAAGCCGCAGAGCGCTTCACGCGCCGTGAAATAGACATTGAAATCAAACTGCGCGTTGAGCATGCCGGACTTGACATAACTGCCGATGAGTTCGGGACTGCCGTAGGTCTCTCCGATCATCCAAATCGGTCTGCCAGGCCAACGGGTGGCAATCTTCTGTCCTAACATCCGCCAATAGCCCTCGGGAATATGCTTGCAGGCGTCATGACGGTAACCGTCCAGATCGTAGTTCGCCAGCCAGTATAGCGCACTGTCGGTCATTGCCTCGCACACCTCCTCGCGCTCCAAATCGAGCGTCGGAATATGCTTGTCAAACCAGGTCGTCAACCGCGCTTCGTCCCATAGTTCGAAGTTCCTTCTGCCGTCCGGCAGGATAGAATCGGTGTGCCAATCGGGGTGCGCCTGAAGCGTCGGCGAATTGATATGCATGTGGTTCGCCACGTAGTCCAGCACTACGTTTATCCCGTGCGCGTGCGCGGTATCTAATAAGGTGTGCAGTTCTGCCGGCGTACCGAAACGGTCGTCTAACTTCGTGGCGTAGATGGGCCAGTAGCCGTGATAACCGCTGAACTTGGTATAGGTCTTGGTGGAGTCGTACTTATTGCCGTTCTTGAAGGGATAGAGCCCCCACGCATCCCACGGGTTTTGGGTAATCGGACTGATCCACAAGGTGTTGACTCCCAGTTGGTCGAAATACCCCTCGCTTATCTTCGCCGTGATACCCGCCAAGTCGCCGCCTTGGTAATCCACAATGTCGAGCACCTCCGGGCTGTTCATCTTCCAGTCATTGGCGGTGTTGCCGTTATAGAAACGGTCGATGAGGATGGAGTAGAGCACTTGCGCCTGCGGATCATGGCGGTTCAGTTGCTTGGCGTCCGTCACGATTTTGCCGTCCTGCAAAGGCAATAAGAGGTCGTTGTAGAGGAATGTCTCGTCCTCCGCGAAAATACGCAAGTAAGTACGGCCGCTGAAATCTAATCCATCCTCGGTGATTCTTGAGATATTCAGTGTCCAGGTACCATCTTCTTCCGCATGCCACAAATCATGATTCACAATCTCGTTCTGGATATAAGCCTCGAAACTCGGGTTATTGACCGCATCGTAGAATCCCACGCGCAGTTTGTCCTCCTCATAACCTAAGGAGATCAACGCCTGACGAACCGGTTTTGCCGGAAGAATGGGGATTGCAAAACTGCCGCTATTGTCGTAGAAGGTCAAGTTATGGAGTGACCTGTCGCGGTTGACGATATCCATCTCACGGAGTACAGGGGCTGTGCCACTTGTGTTCAGGCACTCGATCGCCGGATCGGTCACCCAATGCATACTTTGCCAATACGAGGTGTCGCCATATAATACCGGCACATAATCCGTCAATACAATGTGCATAGTGTCGCCCGCCATACGAATAGGCATGATCGGCTGCGCCACAGCAATTTGCTGCGCGGCATAGTGAGACTTGTTGCAACCCAATAGCAATAATACAGAAAAGACAATTAGAATCGATTTTTTCATAGTACACACATTTTGTGCTGCAAAGATACAACAAAAATTGCATATATGCAAGAAATAGAGTAAAAATCTTCAAAAATTTTGTAAAAATGCGCTGGGGCTTGCGTATGTCAAAAAAAAGCAGTAAATTTGCAGCGAAAATCGAAAGATAATCGTTCCCGCAGGGAAAAGAAAATCGAAAGATAATCGTTCCCATAGGGATAAGAATTGAGGAAAAGAGCGATGACGAAGCTAAGTGTAAACATCAACAAGGTAGCCACGCTGCGCAATGCGCGCGGCGGCAACATGCCTGACGTACAGCGTTTTGCTGTCGATTGCGAGCTTTTCGGCGCGCAGGGTATTACCGTTCATCCCCGTCCAGACGAGCGGCATATCCGCAAGGAGGATGTGTATCAACTCAAGTCGATGGTCAAGACCGAGTTAAACGTGGAGGGCAACCCCACGGAGGATTTTCTGGCACTGGTGACCGATATTCGTCCGACACAGGTGACTTTAGTGCCTGATGATCCCGGTCAACTGACTTCCAACCACGGTTGGGATACACGTCGGCATCTTGATTTTCTGAAAGGGGTAGTCAACCAGTTGCACTCATACCGGATTCGCGTGAGCATCTTTGTGGATCCCGATCCGGTGATGGTAGAGTACGCGTTGCGTACCGGAGCCGACCGCGTGGAGTTGTACACCGGCCCGTATGCGGAGATGTTCTCCGAGGATCCCAAGAAAGCGATTGAGAAATATCGTCCGGCAGCTGAGAAAGCCCATGAACTGGGGCTCGGCATGAACGCGGGACATGATCTGAACCTCAAGAACCTCAAGGCCTTCATACAGGCATTCCCATGGACTGCAGAGGTGTCTATAGGTCACGCTATCATCTGCGACTCGCTCTACCTGGGTATTCAGGAGACAATACAGGAATATTTGGACTTACTAAAGTAAGTAATTTGAAGATTTGAAAATTTGAAGATTTATATGTTACTACAAATTGACACAATTGCCCTTGAAGAGGCAATGACGGAGGCTGTAGAGCCCGCACAGGAAACGTCTATCAACTTATGGGAAATGGCGCAGTACGGCGGATGGATCATGGTGATCCTCGCGCTTCTGTTGGCTGTGGCGTGCTATATATTTATCGCCCGTCTGGTGGTAATCAAACAGGCTACGCGCGAGGACAAGTCATTCATGGATCGTATACGCGACTATATTCATGAGGGTAAGATTGACTCCGCGCTCAACCTTTGCAAGCAGACTGACACCCCGTCAGCGCACATGATTGAGAAAGGTATCACCCGTATCGGTCGTCCGATGCAAGATGTGCAGGTTGCTATTGAGAACGTAGGTAATCTGGAGGTAGGCCGTCTGGAGAAAGGACTCGTCATCATGGCTACGATCGCCGGTGGCGCGCCGATGCTCGGTTTCCTCGGAACGGTACTCGGTATGGTGCAAACCTTCTATAACATGGCGCAGACCTCCGGCGGTATGATTGAGATGAGCGCCCTCTCGACGGGTATGTATCAGGCGATGGTAACGACCATCGGCGGTCTGATCGTAGGTATTCTGGCGATGTTCGCCTATAACTACCTCGTCTCCCGGATAGACCGCGTAGTGCGCCTGCTGGAGAGCCGCACGCTTGAGTTCATGGATCTTCTAAACGAACCGGCATAATATGGCATTGAAAAGACGCAATAGGGTAGAAGCGACGTTTGCGATGAGTTCTATGACGGACTTGGTGTTCTTGTTACTCCTGTTCTTCGTCATGGCCTCTACAATGTCGTCTCCCAATGATATCAAGATCAACCTGCCGACTTCACGCGCGGAGAAAGTGTCGCGACCGCAGGTGGCGAAAGTATCGATTGATAACTTAGGCAACTATTTTGTAGCGTTAGGCAAGGCGAAACCAGTGGCTATTGCTCCCGATGATCTGGAGAATTATCTAAGTACTATTCAGGCTTCTGACACTACGATGTATATTGCGCTGCATGCCGATGAGGATGTGGCGTACAAAGAGGTGGTTCGCGTGCTTGATATCGCCAATGAACACAAGATGAAATTGGTTGTAGCCACAAAACGATAGTTTACATGTCCGCTATGCATGGCGGATTATCTCATGACAAAAAAACAAGAGCGACATATAACGGCTGCTACAGGAACGGTTCTCTTCCTGCTGTTGGTAGGGTTGCTGCTATGGTATATCCGTCTGGAAGCTGTAGCGCCGGAGCAGGAGGAAGGCATAGAGATTGCTTTCCTGGAGGAGATTCCTAATACCGGTGGTTATCGGTCGGAACAACCTGATCCTACTGCCGTGCCGGAAGATGCTCCTTCTGCACCTGCGGCTCCGGCCGTAACCCAACCGACTCCTGCACCTCCAACCGAGCATATACTCTCCGAGGAGGAGACATTAGCTATGGAGCGAGCGCGTAAGGAGAAAGAGGAACGCGAGGCAGCAGAACGTGCCCGCAAGCAGAAAGAGGCAGAGGCTACCGCGAAAGCCAACGCTTTAGCCGGGCTGTTCGGGAAAACCGGCGCGAATACCGGTTCCGGCACTACCCAAGGCAACGGCGTGAAGGGCAATCCTGTAGGTCACGGTACCTCGGGCGGCAACTCATGGAATCTGTCCGGGCGAGGAATCAAAGGTACCTTGCCGCCACCGTCCAATAACTATAATCAGGAAGGCAAAGTAGTGGTACAGATCCGTGTGAACGCGGCGGGGAATGTGATCGACGCACGCGAGACAACCGGAGGTACTATCTCTGACAAACAAACGATACAAGTAGCCCTGGAGGCAGCGCGTAAGGCGAAGTTCACCGAGGGCGACCATGATCAGATCGGAACAATTACCTATATATTTAAGATTAATTAGTATGAATTATCTTTTTCTTGACAACGGTTTCGAGGAAATCGAGGCAATCACAACGATTGACTTACTGCGCCGCGCGAACATTGCGGTGACTACAGTCTCTATTACCGGTAATCCGATGGTTCTCGGCGCGCATAACATCGCCGTTGAAGCAGATGGGCTGATTGAACGGATAGATTTTTCGGATGCAGAGATGTTAATCCTCCCTGGCGGTCAAACCAAGTTAGGTGACTGTTCTGCGCTCTGTGAGTTGCTCGTGGAGCACAACAAAGCCGACAAACTGATTGCCGCAATTTGTGCCGCGCCGATGGTGCTTGGTAAATTAGGTATTCTGAAAGGCAAGCAGGCTACCTGCTACCCCGGCTGCCAAGAGCCGCTGGGCGAGAGTTATGTAGGTGGCTTGGTGGTGGAGTCGAAGAATATCATCACCGCTAAAGGACCGGGACTGAGTTCCGACTTCGCGTTCTGTATTATCGAGCGTCTGGCAGGGTCGGAAGTGGCAGACGAGGTGTACGATAAGGCGCAGTATTAATACGAGTAAAATACAACATTTTAACGGGACCATCACGGGACCATCTCCCGATGTAGTTCTAATATAGAACATAGTAGGCTTCTTAACGGAGGCCTGCTATTTTATGTAACTGCACACTGAGACGCCAGAAAGGGTGGGAGAGAATATACCGCACAGTATCGTCCAGATTGTCGTTGCTGTCTATCTCGAAATCGTCTATTCCGCTCATCAGCAGCCACTCGCCGTTATACCGCAGCGGTTGTAGCATCCAATGCTCTGCCTCCAGTTGGCTCCGCCATATCTCGGGATTGTACGTACCGGTGAACACCACCTTGACTTCGTTCACTTTACGGAGCGCCAGGTGGGTAGGTTTTTCGTCTGTCCCTTTCTGTTTTAGCGGAGAGGTAATCATCTTCGGCGAACATGTAATCCAATCAATGCCGTCGGGCAGGGAATGTGTGCCGTTGGTCTCTATACATATATAGAAACCGGCTTCGTGGAGTGCCTCGACAAGCGGCTTATCCACCTGCAGGCTCGGCTCGCCGCCTGTGAGTACGCACATCTTACGGCGCTCATTGGGTATGTTGTAGAGTTCCTGCATTGCGCGAATAATCTCGTCGGCGGTCATCTCTGTGTAATTCGCAAAATCGGTGTCGCACCACGGGCAGCGCAGGTTACAACCGCTAAACCGAACAAACACAGCGGGAATACCGCTGTGTGCTCCCTCTCCCTGAAGGGTGAAGAATATTTCGTTGACTCTGTACATTATTGGTTGACTTAGTCGTCTTGCAGACTAGTCTCGCTCGTATATGGCTACGTTGCCTTCTGATTCCTGTACGGAGACCTTGTAGCAATTCTCCACATGGTCGCAAATCCAGCGGGCAATGTTTTCTGCCGATGGATTGACATCCAATACTTCGTTTATATACTTATGGTCAAAGGTGTCCTTGACAATCCGCTTGATATGGGTGAAGTCCGTCACCATTCCGTCGCGGTTGAGCTCTTTGGCTTTGCAATAGACAACGATGACCCAGTTGTGGCCGTGCAATGTTTCACACTTGCTCTCATAAGAGAGCATAAGGTTATGCGCAGCGGAAATCTCTATTCTTTTCTCTACGTAATACATTCGCGTTCGGCAATTGTTTTAGCACCCGTCGGGGACTCCTCTTTGCCGAAGAGGTTTTAATCAGTTATCGTAAATGGTGTGATCCTCGATGCCGGCTTGTGCGAGGGCTTCCTTGCGCTCGCGGCAGGTACCGCACACGCCGCAGTGGTGCTCACCGCCCTTGTAGCAACTCCAAGTCTCGGCGTAGTCCAGATTCAGGTCCTTGCCCTTTGCGGCAATTTCCGCCTTGGTGAGATGGGTGTAAGGCGTAAGGAGCTGTACGCCGTTCCATGTGCCGTAATGAATGGCGTTGTTCATCGCCTCGACGAACTCCGGCCGGCAGTCGGGATAGATGGTATGGTCACCGGCGTGATTGGCCAGCATGACATACTGAAACTTGTTGTTCTCTGCAATGCCGGCGGCAATAGAGAGCATGATCCCGTTACGGAAAGGGACAACAGTGGATTTCATGTTATCCTCGTCGTAGTTACCCTCAGGAATAGCGTCTGCGCCCTCCAAAAGGGAAGAGCGGAAGAACTGCTTGATAAACGGCAGTCGGATCACCATGTGAGGTATTCCCAAACGCTCGCAATGCAATTTGGCAAACTCCAATTCGCGGTCATTATGGTTGCTGCCGTAATGGAACGAAACAGCCATGCCGATGCGGTACTGATACTCGTAGAGCATCGTTGTTGAATCCAGACCGCCCGATAATACAATCAAACTATCTTTCATTATTAACAATTACGAATTATAAATTAAAAATTACGATTTCCGACTTATGAACGATGCGTAGTGACTGTACTCAGTTGCTCGCGGAGGCGTTGTGCCTTGAGCTCCTGGTGATCGGCGTCAGCATAGTTCGCAAAGGGGTAGATACTGATTCCTCCGCGTGGCAAGAAATAGCCGGTGACCTCCAGATACTTAGGATCCATCAGTTTGACCAAGTCCTTCATGATGATGTTCACGCAATCCTCATGGAAATCGCCGTGGTTGCGGAAAGAGAAGAGATAGAGCTTGAGGCTCTTGCTCTCCACCATCCGTTCGCGCGGGATATAACTGATGTAGAGGTGTCCGAAGTCCGGCTGCCCTGTTTTAGGACATAAGGTAGTGAACTCCGGGCAGTTGAATGTCACCAGATACTCGTTTTCCGGGTGTTTGTTCGGGAAGGTCTCCAGGACCTCCGGGTTGTAGTTGTCACTGTAATGTGTGTGCTGGTTTCCCAGTAATGTTACTCCTTCTAATTCTTTTTCACTCCGCATGATTAACGCATAATTTTAAGCGTGTTTCCACTCTCTGTTACCACAATATACATTCCTCTCGGCAGATCCATGGTGTAGATATCCTCGTTAGTGGTAGCCACCTTGCGACCGTAGATGTCGAAGATATTTACCCATTGTCCGGCTTCATATACTTCTTCGATGCCCTGCGGGTTGATGAGTTGGATCTTGAACTCATAAACAACGCGGTTGACGTAATCTGTTACCTCGTATGTCTTACCCATGAAGATGCTATATTGCATACTTACCTCCTCGCCGGAAGCCGGAGAAACATGCGAGTACTTGCTGTCAGCCAGCGTAATAACAGGCTTGGTGGAACGCAGCGAATCCAGTTCTTTGAATTTATCTACCGTCAACTCCAGTTTGATCGTCTTATCCTCCTCATTAATCACTGCCGGAATACCTTCTACGGTGAAACTCGTGATCTGGAGCGTCGGAGCCTTTACAGATGCCGGAGTGGGGCTGAGCAGGTAGTTGATAATGTTATTGAGCAGTTTCTTGCCATCTGCAGAGAGGGTTACTTGGCGTGCCAGAGGCAGGCAGATATATTTGCCTCCGCCGTGTTGAGCGGCAGAGATCTCGTGGATAGCCGTCTGGAGCGGACCTTCCTCGTAATACTCTTCACCGCGCGTGGGAGCCGTAGCCAGACAGGTGGAGGCTAAGTAACTCGGCATATTATTGATGGTGATCGGCATGACGCCGTTTTTCTCATAGTTATCGAGAATCTTTACTTTCTTGCCGTCTGCCGGTGCCAAGTTACTGAAGATGGGGTGGTCGGAGCGCTCCATGATAATGTAGCTTCCGGCATCTTGTTTCTTTGTAGAATCGACAGCTCCGTTGTTCGGATCGCCCCAACCTAAGCGGTCTTCGCCTTTCGCATAAGTAAAGCCTTTGAGATTCAAAATCGGCTTGTCAGACCCGTTACGAATGAGTTCAATCACCTCCGGGTTGTTGGCATCCGCATCTTCGGAGATAAGAATCCATTTGTACGGGGCATACTGCTCTGCCGTACGTTTGCCGCTCTGCAGGGTCTTCATCGCGATGAGGTTGTGACTATTGGAGGTCAGGTATTGATAAACCCCGTCGCGGTTGTATGCCAACGCATTCTTATACAGATACAGAATCGGGTTATTTCCCAAATCTAATTTCTTGATTAGAATCGTGTCGGAGATACTATTTCCGCCCGAAACGCTGACGGTATAAATGAATGTACCGGCGGATGTAGGAACTCCGGAGATAGTATATATGCCGTTTGTTCCGCTACCGGTAATACCTGTTGGTGCGTTGTTATTCTCCCACGTAAGGGTAATGCTGTCGGCAGAGAGGGCGTGGTACGTGAACTTAATGTCGTCAATGTTCATACCTTCGTATCCATCCGCAGCGGTGGTAGTCATCGCCTTGATATCCGATTGTACCTCGAACTTGCCGGGCATGCCCCCCGCAATAGTGCCGTTATAGTAGGTCCGAATAATGTAGTTATAAACACCAACAGGGCATTTAGCCATACCGCTTAAAACCAGTGTGTCGCCGAGGTCGGATGACCCGTGTTTTTCAAGCGAAATGCCGGAAGCTTCCGCTCCGTTCCATATAAGACGAGTCTCGCCAAAACTATTATACTTGGTATAATAAGTAACAGGACGCATTGCCTCGCCTTGCATGACTATCTGGGTAGAGTCATTACCCTTCAAAATGCTCGTTTTGGGCACTTGTGCCACGCGGAGCGAGAAACCATAAGGTTTGCATACTCCATCCAGTTTGCTGGTCACTTTGATAACATGCTCGCCTGTAGTGATGTTGTATCTGCGAATCGAGCCTCCATCAGATGAATTCAGATTCTGAACAGGTTGCTCTACATCATCAATATAGACATAGAAATATTTTCCTTTGGAAGGATCGGTGTTATTGTCTTTGCCCCACAAGGTAAATTGGTCGTATCCCTTAATGTGGATGAGCATTTCATCTCCATTTTTCATTTTGAGATTACCTTTTCCCGTCGCATTGCTAAATTCGTCATTTCCGGTTCGACCTGAACCATCCAAGCCATCAGCCGAGGTGGCAGACAACCAATCGGCATTGAGAGACTTGTCTGAAGTGCCGGTACCTATCTGTGTACCGCTTTTTGTGAATAAACCGGCTTTACTATTTCCATCGCGTCCCACAAAATAAACCTCATACTCGCGACCATTAAAAGCTATTAATTTTTCTCCATAGCCTCCTTCTTTCGTTTTGCCTTCATAGACACCCGGCTCGTGGAGGGTGAGGGTAGTAGCGGGTACCGGAGGACCGGCTGTTACGGTTACAGAGCAGGTGGCTGTCTTTTGCCCATCGACAGTTTTTACAGTGATAGTAGCTGAGCCGGCTGCGATGCCGACAACAGTACCGTCGTTGACGGTTGCAACAGAAGCATCGCTTGTGGACCAAGTCACGGAGGGGTCTGTCGCATCAGGCGGAGCGACCGTTGCATTCAATTTAGCAGTACCGCCAATTTGTAGGTTAAGAGAACTTTGATCGAGGGTAACATCGGTAGGATGAACCAACGGAACCTCTGTGATTGTTACTGCATAGATTGTCGTTTCGCTTGTGGAACTATTGGTGAAGGTATAGTTGACTGAATTGGTGAAATCTTGTGCACCTTGCGGAGACCAAGAGGAAATATTATTACCTGTGAAATTAGGTGTGATAGCCGTTAAACCGGTGCCTTGTGCCACTTTTCCGGTTATAGTTTTGTTGATTTGGTCAATAACGGCAGTCCCTGCGATGTTATCCCAAGTAGCGGTCAATACTTTCGGCGCAGAGGAAGCAACTGTGAAATTGATGGTGTATGTCTTTGTCGTTGTTCCGTCTTCTGCAGTAACAACAACGGTAGCCGCTCCGGGTAGAGCCGTTGCCTGCGTAATGACAGGATCGGATGCCTTGGTGTCATTCTTCTCGGCTGTCACTGTAGGAACAGCCGTCGTTCCGGCAGGCAGTTCTACATCGTAACTCGTTGTCGCAGCGCTGAAATTAGGTACATCTGTACCATTGTATTTCAAGCTTTTAAGAGTAGCATCGGTAGATGGACCTGCGGAATAGGTTATCGCTATATTATCAATTGCAGCATACTTGCCCGAAGATGAAGCTACTGTTGCAATCTTGATGTATCCCGTTTTGTTTGAAACTGATACAGTCTTGTTTCCCCATTTGTTAGTACCGCCCGTAGCGAAACCATCTTTTGCACCGGTGGGAGCAAATAATGTCTCAACGATATTACCGCTTGCATCTACTATATAGGCGGCAAAGGTCGGTTTACCGTTATCTCCGGATACAACATCCATAGAGAACGAGGTTATATTATTGAATTCTGCCGTAGATGTAATATTTATTTCAATACCGCTTTTGTTTATGTATGCTAATCCTAAGTAGTTTCCATTTTTAGTAGAGAAAGAACCGCCAATGTTTTGCGAAATCTCACATTTTGCTGTTCCTCCTGTTGGAACATCGGTCGCAACATCCCAATCTGTGGTCAGAGGTACATTGTCATCAAAAGTGTACGTCTTTGTAGTAGTTGTCTGTGCAAACATTCCTCCTGCCATTAGGCAAGTAGCAATGACGAGAAAACTCTTTTTAAATGTGTTTGTCATATTATTTTTGTGTTAAATTTTCGTATTTCTAACGGGCACAATACCCCGATACTAATTCACGGTGCAAAAT
>CAJOCN010000018.1 GCA_905233255.1 Paludibacteraceae bacterium | reverse complement strand
TCTCCACACCCGTTTCACCGAGGTGGCAGCGATGGTGAAGACCCGCGCCAAGGACCTGATGAAGGTCACCGAGGATCAGGAGAACTTCGCTGCCCAGCTCAACACCTCCGGCGGCAAGCGCACCATGCGGGCGTACTTATGGAAAGTTTGTGGTGCTGAGTATGATCAGCAACATTAAGAAACCCCACCCAGCCTCCCCTCAAGGGGAGGAGAGTTCCTTTAGCCAATAACCTTTAGCCTTTCGCCTCCCGACCTCAGGTCGGGTGGGGTTTAAAAAAATCGCTCTTCGGGGCGATTTTTTTTTGCATATATCAAAAAAAAGCAGTAAATTTGCAGGCAAATTTGAATATGAAAAATCTATTCAGTTTGGAAGGCAAGAACGCCTGGGTGACGGGCGCATGTTATGGAATCGGTTTTGCGATTGCGAAAGCGTATGCGCAGGCCGGCGCCGAGAACATCATTTTTAACGCCCGCAGCCAAGAGGCTATCGATAAGGCGATGGAGCTCTATCGCGCGGAAGGAATAAAGAACGCGCACGGATACGTGTGCGATGTGACGGACGAGGTGGCGGTCAAAGCCCTGGTGGAGCGCATCCACCAAGAGGTGGGCCCCATCCATATCCTCGTCAACAACGCCGGTATCATCAAGCGCATCCCGATGCACGAGATGAAGCGGGCGGATTTCCAGCAGGTGATCGACATCGACCTCGTGGCTCCGTATATCGTGAGCGCAGCGGTGCTGCCGGAGATGATGGAGCGGCGCGAGGGCAAGATCATCAATATCTGCTCGATGATGTCGGAGCTCGGTCGCGAGACGGTCAGCGCTTATGCGGCAGCGAAAGGCGGTCTGAAGATGCTGACCCGTAACATCTGCTCGGAGTACGGCGAGTATAACATCCAGTGCAACGGTCTGGGTCCGGGTTATATCGCTACGCCGCAGACGGCTCCGCTGCGCGAGCCACAGCCCGACGGAAGCCGTCATCCGTTCGACGCGTTCATCTGCGCCAAGACCCCTGCGGGCCGCTGGCTCGAGCCGGATGAGCTCGGCGCACCGGCGGTGTTCCTGGCGAGTCACGCCTCCGATGCCGTGAACGGACAGATACTGTATGTGGATGGAGGTATCTTAGCCTACATCGGCCGCCAGCCTAAATAATTTTGGCTTTTCAGAGGCATCTTCGGCTTTTCGGTTCGGTCATTATGGACCCCATAACTCCCTCACCGGAAAAACCAAATCTGCTCTCTGAAAAATCCAAAATAGAAAATTACGAATTACGAATTACGAATGAAAAAGATACTATTATTTGCGATGATGGCACTGGCGTTTAGTGCGTGCCAGAAAGAGGCGGTGCAGCCGAAGGTGTATGGGCGGTATGTGCCGGAGCGGAAAGATGATTTCGCATGGGAGAACGAGTTTGCGGCGTTCCGTATGTACGGTCCGGCGCTGGCGGCGGAGAACCCGTCCAACGGCGTCGATCTGTGGCTGAAGGCGAGCCCCGAGCTGGTGGTGGACAGTTTCTACTACCGCGAGCACGTACTCGGCAAACCGTACCATATCAACTACGGCAAGGGTCTGGATTGCTACAAGGTAGGCCATACCTGCGGTTGCGGCGGTCTGGTCGTGCTGGCAGAGGGCAAGACCTGGATCGGCGGTCCGTACGACCGGTGGGAGATAATCGAGCAGACGCCCGATCGGTTCGTGTTCCGGCTGGTGTACGACAGCCTGCAGGTAGGCGAGGCGATCCTCCAAGAGTCCATCACCATCACCGCCGAGGCGGGTAACGCGCTGAACGAAGCGAAAGTGGTATTGAGCGGTGAGTATGCCGGTGAGTTGCTCGTGGGCGGCGGTATATACATGCACGACACGATTGACCATTTCGAGGTGTATGACGGTCTCGGTACAGTCTTCTACGAGGAGGACGCGCTGAGCGACAAGACGGCGGCGGAGATGAACTACCAATATAACGGCTCGACGACCCAGGGACGGATCTATATCACCGTCCGCACGCCGGAGGCTACCGTGATGGATATCCAGGACGGCAACCTCATCGCCGTGAAACCCTACACAATGGGCGATACGCTGACCTACTACTTCGGCGCAACCTGGTCGGAGTGGGAAGACAAGAAAGAGCAATAAGTCACAGGACTTATTATTAATAACCAATTAACAAACTTAAAAATCTAATTAATCATGAGAAAGATTTTCTCTTTATTCGTAGCTGCGCTGGTATGCGCAGGTATGTTCGCAGCCACAGAAACAACGGTGTATTACACAGCTCCTGAGGCTACCATCGGTGATTACACCGTGAAATTGAATGTGCACTATGGTTGCGATTCCAACGTCGATCCGTGGGAGCAATTTACCATGACAAAAACGGAGGATAACTATAATGGTGATCCCGTTTATTCCGCATCGTTTACCGACAAGTGGGATGGTCTGTGCACCATGCAATTCCAGTTGTACAATGGTGATTCCCATGTGTCTGAGGTTGTCGCTTTCAATAATGTATGGACCGATGTAGCAGCTTACAATGGCAAGATGTATGTTCATTCTACCGGTAAGTGGGTGACGCTCTCGGGTGAGGAGGTTCTTCCTACCGTTGTTCTTCACGGTACATTCGCAGGTAGTGATTGGGCGGATACCCAGGAATTTACTCTGGCAGATGACAAGCAAACAGCTACTCTGAAACTCTCTCTCGGCAAGAATATATATTACTTTGGTGTCAAGGAGAACGGCTCATGGTATGCTAACGGCAATACCTATAAACGCTCCGGTATTAAAGAAGGAACCGGTAATATGAGACTGATGGCCGACGTAGAAGGTGAATATACATTCACTTGGACATACGAAACCCAGTCCTTGTCTGTAGAGTTTCCTCTCCCTGCTCCAACGGAGTTCACTTTGACTAACGGTTATTACCTCGTAGGCAATTTCAACGATTGGACACCTTCCGCTGAATACCTCTTTGCAGCTACCGAAACAGAAGGAGAGTACAAACTGGAGAGAACATGTGGTGCTGATACGCTCAAAGTAGTTTATGTAGAGAGTGACCTGCTGGAAGAATGGTATGGCGAAAACAACTACGGTTTACCTGAGTCTCTCCAAACCAAAGAGGCTACTTTCTATTTCCGTCCTGTGTCCAACGCAGACTGGACCGCACTAGATGGTCATCTCCATGTAGAGGTGAAAGAAGCCACCGGTATTGACGCAACGGTAGATGGTGCGAAGGCAGTGAAGGTGCTGCGTGACGGCATGCTGCTGATCGAGAAGGGCGGCAAGAGCTATAACGTACTCGGCGCTATCGTTCGCTAAGGGTTCGGAATATTCAGTCGATGGACTGATACGGAAGAGGGGCACCTTCGGGTGTCCCTCTTTTGTGTTCTGAATGATCAGAGCGGATTAATGGTTGACCGCCTTCATGATCAGTGGTGCTATCTCCGTGTTGTCATGCCATCCGGAGAAGAGTTCGGCACCGGCGCCGATGGCGAAGACAGGCACGGCGTGTGCGGAGTGGGAGCGGGTGGTCCATCCGATATGGGCTTTCCGGTTGAGCAGCGCCACGCCGGCCTCCCCTAACGCGTTGATGGACTTATAGAGGTTCTTGGCATCCTTCGCCTTGCCGCGACAGGCAGCCTGATAGAGGTCTTTGAGTTTTTGCTCCTCTTCCGGTGTGATCTCTACGGTGTCCCAGAACCCTAAAGCCTCCCGATAGAGCGCCTGCACCTCCTCCCAAGACGGTTTCTTGGTGTTCTTGAAAAGTTGGGAGAAACGGTCGGAGAGGATCCAAGCGGAGCATTTCTGGTGCTGCAGGAGCTGCAGGTCGAGGATGTGACCGCCGTTGCCGAGCGCCATGCCGCCCGTCTCATGATCGGCGGTGACGACGATGAGCGTCTCGTCCGGATGGGCGGTGTAGAACCGGTATGCCACCTCCATTGCCTCGTTCATGTCCCAGGTCTCGCCGATAGCGGTAGCGGCATCGTTGCTATGGCAGGCATAATCGATCATGCCTCCCTCCACCATCATGAAGAACCGGTCGTGCCGTGCCTCCAGGAAGGGGATGGCGGTCGAGACGATCTGCGCGAGGGTGAGGTCTCCCTCCTTGCGGTCGATGGCGTAAGGCAGATTGGAGCCGTGAACGGTCGAGCTGTCGCCGCGCTGGACGAGGAGGAGTTTTTTATTGGTGATGGGTGATTGGATATCAAGCATTTGTTGCGCCTCTTCATAGCCGCGGGCGATGGTGTAGCCGTTCTCTTCCGCCAGACGGTAGAGGTTAGGCGTTTGGTCATCGTGCTTGCCCTCCGGGTAATGGAAACCGGCACCGCCGAAGAAATCAAAATCGCTCTTGACCAGTTGCTTACCGACCTTATAATACTGACTGCGCTTGGGCACGTGCGCGTAGAAAGCAGCGGGCGTAGCGTGGTCGATCGCTACGGTAGTCATGATACCGATACCCCAACCTCTCTCACGCAGTCTCTCGGCGATGGTCATGAGGGAGACGGTGTCCCCGTTCATGCCGAGCATGCCGTTCTTGGTCTTGGTGCCCGTGGCGAGACAGGTACCGGCGGCGGCAGAGTCGGTGATGCCGTCGGAGGCAGAGTAAGTGGAGACCTGTCCGGAGTAGGGGAAGGTGGTCATGAGCGTCTGTACACGGCCCAGAGGAGCGCCCTGAACGGCGGAACGGTACATCTCGGCGGAGAGCACCTGGTTGGCACCCATACCGTCACCGATGAAGTAAAACACATACTTCGCCTGCGCGGAAAGCGCCAAAGCGGCTATGCACAGAGTGCATAAGACAATCAGTCGTTTCATTGTATTAATTCTTTTTGGGAGCTTTGGCTTCAGCTTTGGTTTTGACTGCCGCTTTTTTGGCGGCTGCCTTGCGGTGGCGTTTGCGTTTGCGCGCCTCGCGTCTCTTCTGAGCCTGGTGCGCTTCGCGCTCCTCGAGGGTGAGATGGGGCGGCGGGGTGAGTCCCTGCTCGATGAGCCGCTGGTCCTGGATCTGCTGCTGGTGCTCGATCATCCGCTCTTTCTCCTCGCGTTGCAGGGAGATGACCTCCTCGCGGGGCAACGGATCGTGGGTCATGAGATCCTCGTAGATAAGGAGCGTAGCCCATGCGTCGGTAGAGGCATAACGCGCCTGCTCCGGCGTGAGGTGGGTGTTCTCCCAGTTGGTGAGCTGCTGCGATTTGGAGATCTTGCGACCGAAACAGATGGCGTAGATCTTCTGCAAGCCCAGATCGAAGATACCGTACTCGGGTACGAGTTTCTGGATGTCGATACAGTTGGCGGGTGTGAACTCGCGGCGTCGGCGAAGGCCGTTGATGTCGTCCCGGAAGGCGAGTCCGACCTTGCATACCTCGGGGTCTGCAAAGAAATCCGCCAGCTCCTGCGGCATGCCGATATGCGTCAGCCGGAAGAGGTAGCACCGCTCATGGGAGGCTATCTGGACCAGCGCCGTGGGGTAATGGATGCCGCGTTTGAAAGAAGGTCTGGACTCGGTGTCCACACCTACCCGTTTCTGGGTCCGGAGGTAGGCAACGGCGTCGGGGACCATCTCGGCCTTATCAACGACAATCACCTCGCCCTCGAATGCCTGCACCGGCATCCACTGCAGGAGGTCCTTGCTGATATGATGGAGGGGGTAATTCACAATTGAAATTTGAAATTTGAAATTTGAAATTTGAAATTTGAAAATTCACAATTCACAATTCACAATTAGGAATTATAGGCATCGTCATTGATGGCGTGGAGAGCCTTCATGACGGAGATCAGTTTGATGCCCCAATGGGTGTCGAACGCCTCTCGGCAGAGTACGAGGGCATCGTTCATGACCGGTTCGTCGCCGGTCTGGAAAGCCGCCGCCAGATCCTTTAGTTCCTGGTAGATATCCGCCAGTCCCTCCGATATATACGCCGTCCGGATCTCATCGGTATAGACGCCCTGATCGACAAAGATATCGAGATAAGCATCGTCGGAGCCCATCAGATTGCGGATACCCGCCAGGACAAAGTTGTAATCCTCCTCCGTGACGAACCGCCGGGGCTCGTCCTCCATCATCGTCTCCGCCGGCTCCAGAAGACGTGTGCGGAGATACAGGACCGGTAACAACCGTAACATCTGCTCGCGCCAAACGTTGCGCTCGTGCTCCGCGCACTGCTCCATCAGCAGACATGTCTGCGCCGCAATCGTCACAAAGGCGATGGTGCTGTCCTCATAAATTAATTTTTTCATACCAATTCTTTCGAAAAATCGTGCAAAGATACAAAAAAACTTGCATATATGCAAAAAAAGCAGTAAATTTGCGCTGTTTTTTTGAAAAGAACGTATAATTTATAAATTCCAAACGATATGAAGAAAATTGTATTGATGGCCGTAATGGCCCTGAGTATGAGCGCCATGGCGCAAAGTGTAAGTCCGGTCAATATCCAGTTGGCAGAGGTGAATGTGGATTCTCTGCGGACGCTGTATCTGGCGGAGCCGATCATGTACCGCGCATCGTTAGAGTCGCTGTCGCAGGCGCTGGAGAAGAATGCGTCAGAGCTGAAGGCCGCCAAGGCGGAGCTGAAAGCCGAGCAGGCGCATGCCAAAGAGATGGGCGCTTCGCTCAAAGAGGCTACCAAGATGACCGCCAACATGAAGAAACTGTATGCCAAGGAGGAGGCAGAGCTCAAATCGATGCAGAAGACCATCGAGAAACAGCAGAAGACCCTCAACAAACAGAAAGAGCTGAATGCCGAGACGCGTGATTCATACACCCAGATCCTGAACAAACAGCAGAAGGAGTTAGGCTACTCGTTGCGCGAGATCGCCGACCGTCAGCGCGCTATGTCGGATATGGAGACGACCCTCCAGAACGCTCAGAGCAAGATCTCCCTCTACGAGCAGCAGACAATCCAGAAAGCCGGTCAGCTGACGCTCCTCGAGACCCAACTCAAGGAGCGTATCGCCCTCGTCAAAACCGAGCAGAAAAACGCTAAAAGTCTCCAATAATGAAGGTCATCAATCTCTCCGAGCACAATAGTGTGCTCAACCAGTATCTGCGGGAGATCCGCGATGTGAATATCCAGCAGGACAGTCTCCGTTTCCGCCGTAATATAGAGCGTATCGGAGAGGTCATGGCGATCGAGGTGAGCAAGGTGCTTGCCTATGCGCCGACGGAGGTGCAGACGCCGCTGGCGAAGGCCACGGTGAACACGATTGCCGAGCCGCTGGTATTAGCCACTATCCTGCGCGCCGGCATGCCCCTCCACCAGGGATTCCTGAATATCTTCGACCATGCGGAGAACGCCTTCCTGAGCGCCTACCGCCGGATGGGGCGTAACGTGCATGGCGAGGAGCAGCTGGAGATCGTAGCGGAGTACCTGGCAGCCCCGTCGATAGAGGGCAAGACGCTGATCATAGCCGACCCGATGTTAGCTACCGGTATGTCGATGGAGGTGGGCTATCTGGCGCTCCTCAAACACGGCAAACCCAAGCACACGCACCTGTGCTGCACGATCGGCACCAAGCAGGCTGTGGAGTATCTCCAGAAAGCGCTGGGCGATCCCGAGGATGTGACCCTGTGGTGCGCCGCTATCGATCCTGAGTTGAACGAGAAGAAATATATCGTACCGGGTCTGGGTGACGCGGGCGATCTGTGTTTCGGCGAGAAATTATGATATACCCTCTCCGTGTCTGGCGTCCGGATGATGAGGCCTACCCGCACCGTCTGCGTGAGTGTCCGCACCGGCCTGCGCAGTTGTTCGCAAAGGGGAATATCCCCCCGATGGACGGTCCTGTGGTAGCCATCGTCGGAACTCGTCAGCCGACGGAGCGAGGGAAGGAACTGACCGAGACGCTCGTGCGTGAATTGCACGAGCGCCTCGGTTCGCTTACTATCGTCTCGGGCGGTGCGTACGGCATCGATATAGCGGCGCACAGAGCCGCGCTCCGGTACGGCGTGCCGACGATCATGGTGCTGGCGCACGGTCTGGACAGGATATACCCGTACCAGCATACCCGCGAGGCGGAGGAGGCGATGGTGCAAGGCGGTATCGTATCCGAATATCCGGAAGGGACGGAGCCGTTTGCCACCAATTTTCTGCAACGCAACCGTATCATCGCCGGTATGGCGGATGCGGTGGTGATCGTGGAGAGCAAGGAGCGGGGCGGCAGTCTCAACACCGCGCGATGGGCGAAAGGGTTCGGACGGGCGCTGTTCGCTTTCCCCGGGCGGCCGAGCGATATACCCTCCCGCGGGTGCAACGATCTGATCCGCACGGGGCAGGCCAAACTCATCAACTCCGCGGACGACCTGATAGAGGCGATGGAGTGGGGCGAGAGACGTGCCGCCAAGGGCGGCGTGCAGACCCGGCTGATCGGGCTCATCGAGGGGTTGACGGAGACGCAGCAGGAAATCCTGGAGAAACTGCAAGCAGCCGAGGACGGTATGCATATCAACCTCCTGGTCCAGGAGATGGGGATACCTTACGGCGAAGTGGCATCCGAGATCGTGATGCTCGAGATGCAGGGCCTCGTGAGAGCCCTGCCGGGCGGAATTTACCGATTTGTGCGGTAGTTTTGGCAAATAAAAAAGAATTTTCTTGCATATTCGGATTTTTTTTTGTAACTTTGTGCCCGATTTGAAAAAGACTAACATTAACGCGTTATATATCATGGAATCTTTCAAGAAGTATTTAGGAGTATGTCTCCTCATTTTAGGTGTCCTGTGCCTCGTAGTGTATAAGTATGCAATGCCGGAGAACTGGCTGTTAGTGAGCTCGATGGTACTGGAGGTAGGCGGTATCTTAGCCTATATTTTCATCAATAAGAGGGGATAACAGCGGATGGCGTCCCAGGGTGGTTTTAATGATGCTGTGAAGTATCATTTGACGGGCATGTACCAGGACTGGTTCCTGGACTATGCTTCGTATGTGATACTGGAGCGCGCGGTGCCGGCGATCGAGGATGGTCTGAAGCCGGTGCAGCGGCGTATCCTGCATGCGATGAAGACGGTCGATGACGGCAAGTACAACAAGGTAGCCAACATCGTCGGTCAGACCATGCAGTACCACCCTCACGGCGATGCCTCCATCGGCGATGCCCTGGTGCAGTTGGGGCAGAAAGATCTGCTGATCGATTGCCAGGGTAACTGGGGTAATATCCTGACGGGTGACGGCGCTGCCGCTCCCCGTTATATCGAGGCGCGGCTGAGTAAGTTCGCGCTCGAGACGGTCTTCAATGCCAAGACCACGGAGTGGATGAAATCCTACGACGGGCGTAAGAACGAACCGATCCATCTGCCGGTCAAGTTCCCGCTGCTGCTGGCGCAAGGCGTGGAGGGTATTGCGGTAGGTCTGAACTCGAAGATCCTGCCCCATAACTTCAACGAACTATGCGACGCCTCGCTGGCGTATCTGCGGGGACAGGAGTTCTCCTTATATCCGGATTTCCCGACGGGTGGCGTGATCGACGTGACCCGCTACAACGACGGCGAGCGCGGCGGTATGGTCAAGATCCGCGCCCGTATCCAGAAAGCGGATGACAACAAGACGCTCGTCATTACCGAGATACCGTTCGGCACCACTACCTCGAAGATCATCGAGACTATCCTCAAGGCGAACCAGAAAGGTAAGATCAAGATCAAGAAGATCGATGATTTCACCGCTGACAGCGCCCGTATCGTGGTGCAGTTGGCACCGGGATCGTCGTCCGACAAAGCGATCGACGCGCTCTATGCCTTCACGGACTGCGAGGTGAATATCAGCCCTAACTGCTGCGTGGTGGAGAACCGCAAACCGATCTTCACGACCGTCAGCAACCTGCTCAAACTGTCCACCGACAACACCAAAGCGCTCCTCAAATGGGAACTGGAGATCGAGAAAAGCGAGCTGGAGGAGAAATATTTCTACACCTCGCTGGAGAAGATCTTCATTGAGAACCGTATCTATAAGCAGGAGGGCTACGAGAACGCGCCGAACAAAGAGAAGTTGATCGCGTATGTGGACGAAGCCCTGACGCCGTTCAAAGCCCAACTCATCCGCGAGGTACGGAGTGAGGATATCGAGAAACTATTCGAGATCCGCATGATCCGTATCACCAAGTTCGACTCCAAGAAAGCGGACGAGCTGATGAAGGAGCTGGAGAAGAAGATCAAGGCGTGCGTCAAGAACCTCAACCACCTGACGGACTACACGATCGCGTGGTTCGAGATGCTGAAGGAGAAATACGGCGCGGCATACCCGCGTCGGACCGAGGTGCGCAATTTCGGCGCCATCAACGTACAGGCCGTGGTGGAGAACAACGTCAAGCTCTATATCAACCGCGAGGAGGGCTTCATCGGTACGGGGCTCAAGAAGGACGATTTCCTGTTCGACTGTTCCGACATAGACGATATTATCGTCTTCCACCGAGACGGTAAATACAAGGTGACGAAGGTAGCGGAGAAGCTGTTCGTCGGCACCGATATCCTGCATATCGCGGTGTTCCAGCGCGGCGACGAGCGGACGGTCTATAACGTGGTCTATCGGGACGGCAAGAAGGGTACGTATTTCATGAAACGGTTCAACGTCACGGGTGTGGCGCGGGATAAGGAATACGACCTGACGCAAGGCAAACCGGGATCGAAGGTCGTCTATTTCACCGCCAACCCGAACGGCGAGGCGGAGGTAATCCGCGTATCGCTCAAACCGCAACTGCATATCAAGAAACTGGAGGTGTGCAAGGACCTGTCCGAACTGGCTGTCAAATCCCGTACGGCGAGAGGAAACGTGCTCACGAAATTTGAGATCAAGGGCATCACCCTCAAGCAGAAAGGTCACTCGACCCTCGGCGGACGCAAGGTATGGTTCGACGAGGATGTGCTGCGCGTCAACTACGACGAGCACGGAATCTACCTGGGCGAATTCAATGACGAGGACCGGATTCTGGTACTGACCAAGGACGGCGGGTATTATACCACCAGTTTCGACCTCACCGCCCATTTCGAGGACAATATACTCCGTATCGAGAAACTGGATGCCGACAAAGTATGGTCGCTCATCCAGTGGAACGGCGAACTCAAATACTACTACGGCAAGCGGTTCCGGCTGGACGACGCGCAAGCGAAGGTGCAGTCTTTCCTGGGCGACGACAAGGACTCCCGCATCGCGGTGCTGTCCGATCGCGCGGAGGCTACGTTCCGCATCACGTTTGCGGACGAGAACAGAGCACCGATGGAGATCCTGATGTCGGAGTTTATCGATGAGAAGTCCGCGAAAGCCAAAGGTAAACGCATAACGACCCTCGAGGTAGCTGCGATAGAGGATATCACTCCGAAGCCCGAGCCGGAGCCGGAACCCGAACCCGAACCTGAGGTGGTCCCCGATGAAACGGAAGAAACCTTAGACGGAAAAGGGGGGTCTTCTGACGCTCCCTCCCTTGAGGGGAGGGATGGGGAGGGGTTGCCATCCCTGGAGGTCGAGGGCGTGAAGATGACGTTCGAGAAACCCGTGGATACCCAACTTGATTTATTCTAATGGAAATTATCTTAGGCAGTCAGAGCCCGAGGCGGCGCGAGTTAATGGCCGGTCTCGGGTTTCCTTTTACCGCTATTTCGATTGATGCGGACGAGAGCTACCCCGCGGAGGCGCAGGGCGGCGATATACCTTATTATATATCGCGTGCGAAGGCGCGCGCGTACGCAGATCAACTGCGCGAAGACCAGCTGCTCATCACCGCCGATACCATCGTCTGGTCCGACGGACGGATGTTAGGCAAACCGCATAGCGAGGATGAGGCGTTCACCATGATCCGCTCCCTCTGCGGCAAGACACACCAGGTCTATACAGCCGTCACCTTTGCGCAAAAAGGGAGAGAGATGGAGACTGTGGTTGATAAGACCGATGTGACCTTCGGCGAACTGACGGACGACGAGATCCGGTATTATATACAAAAATACCGGCCTATGGATAAAGCCGGTGCGTATGGTGTGCAGGAGTGGATCGGGTATGTCGCCTGCACGGGCATCAACGGATCGTATTTCAACGTGATGGGTTTCCCCGTTCACCTCGTTTATAAAGCCCTCAAGCAGATACTATAGAGCATACCGAGGAACATCGTCAGTTTGACTACCTGCTGACAGGTCTTATAATCACTCGGTATTTTCGCTGCCCATAAGAGTCCTAATGCCCCGAGAAGGGGTATTATAATGCCCAGTACGATATAGCGCGTGCTGAGGCTGTTCCATCCTGTCGGGAAAGGCAGCACGCGGAACCACAGATGTCCGATTATAGCGAGGGTGAGGAGGAGCAGACAGGTCACAAACACCTTCGTCCATTTCTCGCCCCAGACGACCGGCATGGAGTGACACTCCAGTTCGCGGTCGCCCATCTGGTCCTGAAGGTCTTTGATAATCTCCCGTATCCACGTCAGCAGGAACGCAAAGAGCGCAAAGCCTCCAAGCCATGCGTATAGGTCGTGCACCAGCGTGGTGTAGGGCAGGATGGAGGCGTAGAGCAGTTGCAGCTGCGCCACATTGACCATCGCTACGAGCAGCGGCGTGAGAGCCGCCAGAAGGGCTATCGTGAGGTTGCCGATCAGGAAGAGCCGTTTGTAACTGCTGGAATAGAACCAGAGCAGACCGGGGATGAGGATAAAGAGAATACCGATCGTCATGCTACGCAGCAGTACCGCTGCCGCAATACCGCAGGCGATACCGATGCCGCTCAGACAGAGACTGAGACGCATGGCCGCCGGTTTGCTGACGGAGCGGGTGACAATCACCTCGTCCGGACGGTTGATACGGTCGATCTTGACATCGAAATAATCATTGATCACATACCCGCCGGCGGCAATCAGCACGGTAGCGAGCATCACGAGCAGGAGAAGGTACCACGGGAGTTGCTCGCCAAAGGCGGCCCGGTCCAGTATCGGAACCGCCACCCATTTTTCCATCACCCATACCAGCGCGGCGAGGAAGAGCAGATTGCTCCACCTCACCAAACGCATTATGTCTCTGAATAAATTCAAAATCTCAAATTTCAAATTTCAAATTTCAAATCTCAAATCTAAACTTACCGTATCCTCAGTATCACGCCTTTCCACGCCGGCAGGACGATCTCGAATACCCGGTCGGGGGCAAAATCAATGGGGTACTTCTCTCCTCGGAGGAGATCGGTAGCGGTAGCATTGGCCTTTCCGTCCAGCCCGAGATAGACGAACGCATCATTGGGGATGCGCACCTTGATCTGCTGCTCGCGGTCGTGGAAATTGACGATCACGAGGAGCGTCTCGCCCTTGGTATGACGGAGGAAGGCATAGTGCTGGCGTTTGTCGAATCCCTCGCTCTGCGCGTAGGTGATGTCATACATCGCCCCTTTCTGGATCGCCTTGTCCTCGCGGGCAAGGGTCAGCAGGCGCTGGTAGAAACCGCGTAACTCGCGCTGGGCGTCGGATAGTTTGGCGCCGTCGAACTTCCCTTTGTTCGCCCATGCCTGCAGGCTCTTGACTCCCCAGTAATCGAAGATGGTCGTTCTGCCGTCGATGCCGGAGAAGCCCTCCATATCCATTCCCCGCTCGCCTAACTCCTGACCGGAGTAGATCATGATGGGGCATTGGTTGAGCGTGGCGGCCACGATCATCGCGGGTTCGGCACACCGGCCTGAGCCGCAGAAGAAACCGCTGGCGATACGCTGCTCGTCGTGGTTCTCCAGGAAATAAAGCATGTGCTTGATCCGCTCATCGCCGTGTTGCATCCATTGGTGGGTGATACCTTCGGTGGGCCATCCTTTGCTGGTCACGCCGCGGAGGTAGTCGTACATACCCACCTTGTCGTAGAGGTAGTCAAAACCCGCTGCCAGATACGCATCGTACCGGTTGGGGTCGTAACACTCGCCGATAAAGAGGAACTTCTTATACTTGCGCCGTACTGCCTGGATAGCCCATGCGAAGAACTCTACGGGTACCATCTCCGCCATATCGACGCGTACGCCGTCAATGCCTTTGGACGCCCAGAAGAGGAGTATATCCCGCATCTTGATCCAGGTGGAGGGAATGGGGTCGAACTGCTTCTCGCAGCCGCCCTGATAGAACACGCCGTAGTTCAGTTTGACCGTCTCGTACCAGTCGTTCTGGGACGGATGGGAGGTGAAACAGTCGTTGCCCGTGACCTTCGCGGGGAACTCGTCGTAGCCGCCGAGATCCTTGTCCATCGTGAACCGCTCGCCCGGGAGGTAGTAGAAGTTATTGAGCGGAGAGAACGCCCACTCGGGGTGGTCTCCTTCGCCTAAATCCTCTACGCCTGCGGGCTTGCAGAGGCTCTTGTATTCGCGTGCCACGTGGTTAGGCACAAAATCGATCAGCACGCCTAATCCGGCATCGTGAGTCCGTTGTACGAGTGCTTCGAACTCCTGCATGCGTTTGGCTTCGTTCTTCGCCAGATCGGGATCGACATCGTAGTAGTCGGTGATGGCGTATGGCGAGCCGGCACGGCCTTTGGTGATCGAGGGGGTATTGAAACGGTCGGTAGCGTGGCGGATGACTCCTGTGTACCAAACATGCGTAGCACCCAAGTCCACGATAGACTTGAGTGCACGCTCGTTGATATCCACAAACCGACCACAACCGTTCTCTTCCTTTGTGCCGTTATATTGGCGGGTCTCGTTGTAGTTCGCAAAGAGACGGGGGAAGAGTTGGTAAATAATGAGTTTATTCATTCTTTTTGTGTGTTTTTCTATGGTAAATAGGATTTCCAAATCTTCAAATCCTTAAATCCTCAAATAAGCGCTTCCGTATCGGTAGCGATCATGAGCTCCTCGTCGGTCGGGATGAGGCAAACGGTGACCTTTGATCCCTTCTTGGAGATAACACGCTCCTCGCCGCGTACGTTGTTGGCCTCTTCGTCCAACTCGATACCTAAGAACGACAAGCCCTTCATGATCTCGGCACGGATATACGGGTCGTTCTCGCCGATGCCGGCGGTGAAGACGAGAATATCGATACCGTTCATGGCTGCTGCGTATGCACCGATATATTTCTTCACGCGGTAGATGAACATCTTACGTGCGAGGTCGGCACGGTGGTTGCCCTCCTTGATGGCAGCCTCGATATCACGGCAGTCGCTGGATACGCCGGAGACGCCGAGCAGACCGGATTTCTTATTGACGAGGTTGTTGAACGCCGCGGTGTCGAGGTGTTCCTTGTCCATGATGAAGGTAGCGGCACCGAGGTCGAGATCGCCGGCACGTGTACCCATCATGAGGCCCTCTACCGGAGTCAGACCCATCGAGGTATCGACACTCTTGCCGTCCATCACAGCGGTACAGCTTCCGCCGCCGCCGATGTGCGCGGTGACGATCTTCTTGCCCTTCGGATCCACACCCAGGAACTCGCATACGCGGGCGGAGACATAACGGTGGCTCGTACCGTGGAAACCGTAGCGGCGGATGGCGTATTTCTCATATAACTCATAAGGAAGCGCGTACATGTACGCGTAATCCGGCATCGTCTGGTGGAAAGCGGTATCGAAAACGGCCACCTGCGGTACACCCGGCAGGATTTTCTCGATCGCGTCGATACCCTTCAGGTTAGCGGGGTTGTGCAGCGGAGCGAGGTCGATACACTCGATGATCTGCTGTTTAACCTCCGGGGTGATGAGCACCGACTTGTTGAATTTCTCGCCGCCATGGACCACGCGGTGACCTACGGCGTTGATCTCCTTGAGGTCCTTGATGCAACCGATCTTCGGGTCCACGAGTTTCTCTAAAATGAGCTCGATACCTACGGTATGCTCCGGCATCGGTTTCTCGAATTTCACTTTCTCGCCGTTCGGCAACTTAACCAGCAGGAAGGAGTCCGGCAGACCGATCTTCTCGATACCGCCCTGCGCCATCACCTGCTTGCTCTCCATCTCAAAGAGCTTGTATTTAATACTGCTACTTCCGCAGTTCAATACTAATATCTTCATAATTCGTAATTTTTAATTCGTAATTTACTTGATCGCCTGGTTGGCTGTGATTACTACCATTTGTACGATATCCTGTACCTTGCATCCGCGGCTCAGGTCGTTTACCGGAGCGGCGATACCCTGGAGGATCGGACCTACCGCATCTGCACCCGAGAAACGCTCTACCAGTTTGTAACCGATGTTACCTGCCTGGAGGTCCGGGAAGACGAGTACGTTAGCCTTGCCGGCAACGGGGCTGCCCGGTGCTTTGGTCTTGGCTACGCTCTCTACGAGGGCTGCATCGGCCTGCAACTCACCGTCGAGCTGGAGCTCAGGAGCCATCTCTTTGGCCAGCTTGGTTGCCTCTGCTACTTTGTCCACCAACTCATGCTTGGCGCTACCTTTGGTAGAGAAGGACAGCATGGCTACGCGGGGCTCAAAACCACCGAGGCTGCGGGCGGTCTCGGCCGTCGAGATGGCGATCTCCGCTAACTGCTTGGCATCCGGGTTCGGGTTTACAGCGCAGTCGGCAAAGAGCAGGAAACCGTTCTCGCCTAAGTGCTTAGCCGGTGTGAACATCAGGAACGCACCGCTCACAATCGAGCAACCCGGACGGGTCTTCAGAATCTGGAATGCCGGACGGATGGTATCTGCCGTCGTACCGCGTGCACCGGCTAACTCGCCGTCTGCATCACCGGCCTTGATCATCAGACAGCCGAGGTACAGCGGATCCTGCGCTTTCTTGGCGGCCTCTTCCTCCGTCATGCCCTTGGCCTTGCGGAGCTCGAACAGCAGATTGGCGTACTCCGGCATCTTCGGATCATGAACAGGATCTACGATCTTTGCCTCCTTGATGTACTCATAACCCTTCTCGGCGGCCATGCCTTTGATCTTCTCGGGGTCGCCAATCAAAATAAGCTGCGCAATCTTATCTCTCAACAAGATGTTTGCAGCTTCCAATGTACGGGGTTCGTCACCTTCCGGCAACACAATGCGCTGCGGATTTGCCTTCGCACGCGCGATCATTTTTTCAAGAATGTCCATAATAGTATTATAAAATTAAATGTTTGCTCTTTCACGGCACAAAGGTACTGAAAAAAATCCATATATACAATAGTTTATATAAAAAAAGAATTTTTTTTCAAAAATATTTGGTAGTATGAAAAAAAAGTAGTAATTTTGCAGCCTGAATTGTGATATTTGAGAAAATAATCTCTTTTTACGATGAAAAAAAGCCTATTTATAGTTTCGCTTATTTGTGCTTCCTTGGCTGTAATGGCTCAGGAGGATATTAAGACTGTAAAAGGTGCTCACCCGTACAAAGTGGCGGAAAATGAAGAGGTGGCTACGGAATTCGCACACTGGTCATTAACACCTCACATCGGATTCAACCATTTCGATGGCGATTTCAATAGCGAGATGCAGCATGGTATCGGTTTTCCGAATGCGGCATTGGATATTGAGTATGCCTTCACGCCGGTTTGGGGGTTGGGATTGAACTATACGTTTGATTGGTATAAGGTAACCGGTAAGCCAGGCAGAAATAACGCGAGCCTCCTGTTGGACGGATTTATGCATAAGGCGGGGTTGTATGTGTCGATGGACTTCATGAACCTGTTTTATCCGAAAGCCAAGAAGAAGATATTCAGCCTGAACGCGATTATCGGAGGTGGCTATGCATGGTATAAAAACCGCGCGATGTTCCACGATAACCCGGGTGAGAATCCTACATGGACTCGCGGAAATACGGTGAATTACATCAACGAGGATGGCGATAACGCCCCGAGTTATATGAAGAGCTATGCCGGTCAGTTGTATGTGCAAGCCGGTTTGGGTATGGAGTTTGCACTCAACCGCACGCTCTCGTTAGGACTCCGCGCTACGTATAACTACTTTACGAATGACTATTTAGACGGTCGCGGTTATGCGGGTGCAAACGCGGTAGCGTCCAAAAATAACGATGGTGTCGTAGATGTGTCGATGTACATGCGGTTCAAGCTGATGGCGGTCTCCAAAACCCACGTACGTAATATCTCGAATGAGAATACATGGGCAAAGCACGAGACTCTGGAGCCCAAATATGTGCATGACACTGTGATCATCCGTCATGACTCGATAATCGTTCGCGAGACCTATAAGGAGTTCGAACGGGAGATAGAGAAAGATCAGCAGCGTATATATTACGTATATTTCCAGAACGGCAAGTCCGCGTTGGATGACAAGGCATTGATTACTATCCAACAGGTAGCGGATGTGCTGAACGAGGATTCGTCGCTATACGCCGTCGTAACCGGATTCTGTGATAATACGGGCTCGGATAAACTGAACTACGCTCTGGGTGACAAGCGTGCTGAGAATGTATTGGGCGAGTTGCGCGAGGAGCATATGGTTAGTGCGGATCATCTTTACTCAACAGGAATGGGTAAACTGATCGGTCACCGCAGCCAAGCAGCTTATGGTCCTAACCGCCGCGCTGCTATCCGTCTGGTCGATAAAGCTACCTTCGACCGCATGAAGGCGGAGCTGGATACGAAACGCTCGCAGAGGGTAGTAGAGGCGGAGAAAGAGGCGGAGCCGAAAGCAAAGGTGGAGAAGGATAATGAGGTAGTAGAGACCGTGCCCCTCTCCGAGAGCGCTCGTCCCGAGAAGGTGAATACCTATAAACAACGTACGAGCGAGACAATAACGACGGTTAAGACAACTACCATGGCGCAGTTGGCACGCCAATATTATAACAACACGTATTGCTGGGTATATATCTATATTGCCAACAAGGAAAAGATCGGTAACCCGAATGCACTTCAGGAGGGAATCGAGTTGAGTATTCCTGAATTGACCCAGAAAGAGATGCAGATCACCAAAGACGAGAGCTTGATCCTCTATGGAAACGCTCGTCAAGGGAAATCATAAATGGAGGTCCTATAGCTCAGTTGGTTAGTAGCACCTGACTCATAATCAGGGGGTCCTTGGTTCAAGCCCAAGTGGGACCACAGCAGGAGGATAGTCCCACGACTATTCTCCTGTTCCGTTAAAAGAACCCGAAATACCGGAGGTACGATATATCGGCATGGTACAAAAACTCTGGAAAATAATCCCCTTTATTCTTCTTGCCTTCTTCATAGGCGAGCCGGCTTTTGCGGCAACGAACGCGCAGAAACGTGCGAAGGCTAAAGCGCAGGCGGAGCGGAAACGCGAGGCGGCCAAGCGGAAGGCGGAGAAGAAGAAAGCCGCCAAACTGAAGGCTGCCAAACGGCAGCGTATCAAGGATGGCAAACCTCTGCTCTATATCTATTCCTACGACCTGAAAACAGGGGAACCTCTACCGGCGACGCATATCACTGCGCAGGATAAGAACGCCCGGCCGAATAAGAAACCCAAGATCAACAAACCGACGGATAACAAAAAAGCCCGCGTCTCGCGCGGGTTGCCGGCTGGCGAGTATTGGGCGGCGGCAGCCAAGATTGGTTATTTCCCCTCCGATACCGCGTGGTTCAAGCATAAGGAAGATGAAGATACGGTCAAGTTATACCTCTATCCGGAGACGAGGCTCACGTTTACCGTGACGGACTCCATGACCTCACGCCCGGTGGCAGCCAACGTGATTGTGAGGAGTAATACGCGCCGGAAGGTGATGCAGACAACCTCTGACTCCCTGCACTCGGTACTGGCGGTTCTGCTGGACGACAGGGTGCCGTACTATACGATCGAGGCAACGGCTGTCGATTATTTCCCGTTCCATGACACAATCACGGATCCTGCGCTTTTTGGCGGAGTGGTGATGTCGCCCAAAGAGGTGAAGTCTTTCGTCCTGCATAATATCTATTTTGCGGCTGCCAAAACGCGTATTCTGGAATCGTCCGAGGGCGCGCTCAATGAGTTATACCGGTTCTTGGTATCTCGTCCTAACCAGCGTATCCGTATCGTCGGTCATACTGATAATATCGGTTCCAACAGGGCTAACCAGGCGCTCTCCGAAGGACGGTGCCAGGAAGTCCGGCAGGCGATGAAGGCCCGTGGCATTGATGCCAGCCGCATAGAGGTAGAGGGGCGTGGCGAACGTGATCCGATCGTGCCGAACGATAACGAAACACACCGGCAAATGAACCGGCGTGTGGAGATAGTGCTTCTCTAAATTCGGAATACCTGTAAACGGCTGAACTCCGGCCGTTTCCTACCATTTAGCCACTGTGTCGTTGTAGATGCTCTCCGCGATCTCCGTGATGATCAGGGCGCAAAGTTCGTCCTGTACATCCGTCAGGAGGCGGCTGGCATCGAATGTCTGGAAGGCAGAGTAAGTCTTGTCGAAAGACTCCTCGGGATTAATGTTATTGGTGAAATGTACCGTGACGCGGACTGTGAGCCGGCTCTCCGAAGCATAGCTGTCCGTGGAGATGGCACTTTGTGTCAGGTCGTACCCCACGATCTCTCCTTCCAACTCCAGGTCTCCGCCTTTGCGCAGCACCTGCAGACGAGTCTGGCGCTGGTACAGGTCGCGGATTCCCTCCGAGAGGTTATTACTCAAGGTGGGATTGACCATCGGGGCGTTGTTCGGAAAATCGGCGATGGAGATAGAGTGGGTCGTCTGGTAGTTGATGTTAGCACCGTTGAACTTATAGGATATAGCGCAGCCGGACAAAATGAGTAATAGTGTACAGCATAATACACAGACATGATACCGGCTTGATACTGATCTCTTCTTACAGTTCATACTCTTTGATTTTACGGTAAAGGGTTCGTTCCGAATAGCCGAGTTGTGCAGCAGCCTCTTTGCGGTTGCCTTTGGATCGCTCCAGAGCGCGGCGGATCAGTTCTTTCTCATTCTCGTCAATACGCAGACTATCTTCCTCAATCGGCACAATCTCCTCCATCTCGCGGGCGGGGTGCACATCCTCCGTCCGGGCGGGCTGAACCTCCGCGTTGCGGAGCTCCGGCAGGCCGGTCTTGGGACCGGAGTGCAACATCTCTTTGAGTTCCTCCAAATCCTTCTTGTTCTGCATCACCATGTTATAGAGGATACCGATCTCGTGGGAGTAGTCTTTCCCTGTCTCCTGTGCCGGTGCTCTGAGTACGAGACCCTGCTGGTTCTCCTCGGCGGGCAGGTACTTGCGAAGCGTCTCGCCATTGATCTGATGGTCCATCTCGATAATGGCTATTTGCTCTGCTATATTCTTCAGTTGGCGGATATTACCCCTCCAGTACGCATTCCGGAGCATCGCCGTGGCCTCCTCGTTGAGAGAGAGGGGTGGCATCTGGTACCGGTTGCAGAAATCAAGAGCGAATTTCCGGAACAGCATAGGGATATCATCTTTCCTCTCGCGGAGGGCGGGTACACGTATCTCGACGGTATTGAGGCGGTAATACAGATCCTCGCGGAACCGTCCGTCATCAATGGCCTGCCGCATGTTCAGGTTAGTAGCCGCCACTACGCGCACGTTGGTCTTGCGCACCTGACTGGCGCCCATGCGTAAGAACTCGCCGGTCTCCAGTACACGGAGCAAACGGACCTGCGTCTGGAGCGGCAGTTCGCCTACTTCATCCAGAAACAGCGTGCCGCCGTCGGCTATCTCGAAATACCCCTTGTGCTCATTCTTGGCATCGGTGAAGGCGCCTTTCTCGTGACCGAAAAGTTCGCTGTCTATCGTGCCCTCCGGGATAGCACCGCAGTTGACCGCAAAATACGGTCCGTGCTTGCGGGCGGAGTATGCGTGGATGATTTTCGGAAAATGCTCTTTACCTACACCGGACTCGCCGGTGATGAGTACACTCAAATCGGTGCGCGCTACTTGAACGGCAACCTCAATGTCTCTATTGAGCAGCGGACTCTGACCGATTATGCCGAACCGCTGTTTGATGGCTAATAATTCTTGTTGGGTCATAATACATGACAAAATGTCATGCAAAGGTACTGCTAAATTTGCATATATGCAAATATTTTGATAAAAAAATGCGAATTTCTTGTGTATGTCAAAAAAAAATCGTACCTTTGCACACTCAAATTATGAAATTACGCAAAATCATGAATAAGACGTTCAAAAAAGTATGTGTGCTGATGCTCGTGGTCATAGCGGCTTCGAGTTGTGTAACCAAGCGTGGATTGACGTATCTGCGGGATGTTACCCCGGAGTCTGCGGATTCAATCAATAAGTCTTTTGTGCCGAGCGCAGAGATTACGATTAAGCCGGCAGATGCGTTGACCATCTTCGTGTCGGCGTTGGATCAGGATGCGGTAGCACCGTATAACTTACCTACGGTAGCTTTCAATGATCCTACTTCCACGCAGGTGAAAACGACTCCGATGTTGCTGACTTATCGTGTGGATGAAGAGGGGTATATCGAGATGCCTGTACTGGGTAAGTTGCATGTGGCGGGTCTGGTACGCGCTGAGGCGGAGGAATTGATCAAGTCGGCGCTGGAGAAACAGGTGATGAATCCGATGGTGCAGGTGAACCTCGTCAGTGCGAAAGTGTCGGTGCTGGGTGAGGTGGCCCGCCCCGGTACGGTGAATATCAGCAACGGTCGTCTGACAATCCTGGAAGCCCTGGCGGCGGTAGGTGATATGACGCCTTACGGCCGTCGTGACAATCTGCTTATCTCCCGTGAGGTGAACGGAAAGATGGAGTTCGCGCGTCTCAACCTGACGAAAGATGATCTGCTTACTTCGCCCTACTACTACCTGCAACAGAATGATGTGATCTATGTCTCGCCGAACGGCGTGCGTGCTATCAATAGTGCGAACGTGAGTCTCTGGCTGAGTACCGTCTCTACACTCGCCAGTGCGGCTACGGTGATTGTGACGATAGTGAATGTAACGAAGAAATAATTGACCTATGGAGAATAACACAAACGTAAATGAGATAGACGTACGGAAAATCGTACGAGTGGTGTTGGAGCACTGGTGGTGGTTTGCTCTCGGAGTGACCTTCTTCCTGTGTCTTGGGGTCGCATATATGCTCCGTAAAACGCCTAAATGGACAACCGACGCGGCTATTATGCTTCGCCAGAACGATGGCTCTTTTGAGGGAGCGGAGGCGCTGACTATGCTGGGCCTCTCGGGTAATTCAGCTGCGGAGGACGAGGTAGTGGTCCTCTCTTCGCGCGGACTGCTTTATCAGGCGATTGATGCCCTCAATATATGGGATGCGTCGTATGTGAAGGGCGGTTTGAGATGGGAAGGCGAGTTCCGCAATCCGGCGCTGACGATTGAGTACGTCGAGTTAACGGAGAAAGCGCAGGTTAGCCCCTTTACGGTAACGGTAAAGCCGACTAAGAACGGCTATAAGGTGAAGACCGCCATGGGACGTTTCCGCCGTTCGTCCACCCGCGTGGAGAGCCTGAATGGTCCGATCGAGACCGGAGTGGGTACCCTCAAGATTCATGCGAACCGTCCGCTGAGTCCGGACACTGCTTATCGTGTGGCACACGCCCGCCGCGAGTCCGTGGTGGCTTCTTATCGCAGGAATATCAGTGTGTCGCAACATAAGAAGGAGTCGAATATCATCAAACTCTCTACGACCTCCACGGTGCCGGAGAGAGACAAAGCGCTGTTGGCGCAGATCATCGAGCAATACAACCTCAATGCGGTGGTGGATAAGAACTTGATTGCTACCAACACGGCGGCCTTCATCGAGGAGCGTCTGGCTATCATCACCAACGAACTGAGCGAGGCGGAAGAAGCGGTTTCGGAGTATAAAGAGAAAAATAAGATTGCGGACCTGCATGCGCAGGCACAACTGTTCCTGCAGGAGAGTACCGCGGAGCAACGCGCTATGGCGGAGATTGAGACCCAGCTGAGTCTGGTGGAATATATCGACGAGTTCCTGCGCGATGATACCAAGCGTAACAACCTCATCCCCTCCAATATCGGTGTAGAGGATGCATCGCTGGCCGGCAGCCTGTCGGAGTACAACGCGCTGCAACTCCAACGGATGCGCATCCTGCGTACGGCTACGGAGGAGAACCCGGTAGTGGACCAGATGAATATGCAGCTGGCTTCTATGCGCCAGAATATCATTGCGACTATCGGCTCGGTGCGCGAGAGTCTCAAGATACGTCAGCGCAACCTGCAGACCCGGGATTCAAAATTCAACCGCCAGATCCAGGACGCGCCGGAGCAGCAGCGTGAATATGTGCGCGTGGTACGTGACCAACAGATCAAGGAGCGCCTCTACCTCTATCTGTACCAGAAGAGGGAGGAGAACGCACTGATGCTGGCGGCTACCTCCATGCCGGCGAAAGTGATTGATCTGCCGCAGAGAGATGTAGAAAGCCGGAGCCCGAAGCCCCTGAAACTGCTCTTCATCTGTTTCGTATTGGGACTTATGTTCCCCGCCGGACTGCTGTATCTGTACATCCTCTTCAACGATAAGATTGATGATGCCAAGGAGTTTGAGCAACGTATCAAGGCGCCGCTCCTGGGGCAGTTGGTTCAGAACTCACGCGATGCGCATATCGCTATCCATGAGGGTGAGTCCACAGTGTCGGCAGAACTCTTCCGGCAGATACGAACCAACCTGCGGTACGTCCTGCCGCCCGATAAGAAATCACCGGTGATCTTGATCACCTCGTCTATCAACGGTGATGGTAAATCGTACGTGGCTACCAATACGGCTATCTCGCTCGCTATCCTGGGTAAGAAAGTGGCATTGGTCGGTATGGATATCCGTAAACCGATGCTGGCAGCCTATTTCGGGCTGAGCAATAAGGGTCACCTGACGGATTATCTGGCAGAACCGGAGGTGGAGCTCGACGATATCATTGTACCGAGCGGTGTGCATCAGAACCTGGATGTCATCCCTTGCGGTACGATTCCTCCTAACCCCTCCGAGTTGCTGCAGACCGAGCGCGTGGACGAGTTGTTCGCGGAATTACGCAAACGGTACGACTACATCCTTGTTGATTCGGCTCCGGTGGCATTGGTAAGCGATACGTACCAGTTGGATCGTATCAGTGATATGACCATCTATGTCTTCCGCTATAAATATACGCCGACGGAGATGATCGATTACGCAAATGGAGTGATTGACCAAAAACGTATGCATAATGTGGCTTGTGTGCTGAACGGTGTGAAGAGCGTGCGTGCCGGCTATGGATACGGTTATGGTTACGGTGCAGAGCGCAAACAAAAATCGTAAATGACTAAATTGTAAATGTCGTGATTGTTTGTGTAGCAGAGAAACCCTCGGTAGGCGCCTATATAGCCAATGTCTTGGGAGCCAAGCAGCGGCATGACGGCTACTTTGAGGGAAACGGATATCAGGTGACCTGGACTTTCGGTCACCTGTGTGCGTTGTTAGACCCCCAGGAATACACGGAGCAATGGAAGGCGTGGAGCCTCAGTTCGCTACCGATGATCCCGCAGCGTTTCTCTATCAAGGTATCCGGCGATGCCGGTGTGCACAAGCAGTTCAATATCATCAAGAACCTGATTGCCGAGGCGGACGAGGTCATCAACTGCGGTGATGCCGGCCAGGAAGGAGAACTCATCCAGCGATGGGTATATCAGCAGGCGGGCTGCAAATGTCCGGTCAAACGGCTCTGGGTGAACTCACTGACGGAGGAGGCTATCCGCGACGGATTTGCCCAACTCAAGGACCAGTCGGAGTACCAACACCTCTATGAGGCAGGCATGATGAGGGCTATCGGTGACTGGCTCTTGGGTATGAACGCTACGCGCGCATATACTATAAGGTACGCGCGTGGAAGCGGTCGCGACAGGCAGGTCCTGTCCGTCGGACGGGTGCAGACACCTACGCTCGCGCTGGTTGTCAAACGCCAGGCTGAGATTGAGAACTTCGTGCCGCGAACTTATTGGGAACTAAAGACCGACTACCGCAATACGCTTTTTAACGCCCAGATACCCGTTGAGGAAGACGAGTATGCCATTACCTCCGAGGAGCAGGGACAAGCCCTCGTGGACTCCATCAAGGATATGCCGCTGACTATCACTTCGGTCGAGAAAAAGAAAGGTATCGAATCGGCTCCCAAACTCTATGACCTGACTTCCCTGCAAGTCGATTGCAACAAGAAATACGGTTTTTCGGCGGAACAGACACTTCAACTGATACAGTCGCTCTATGAGAAGCGGCTGACCACTTATCCGCGTGTGGATACCACTTACCTGAGCGATGATATATATCCTAAAGTGCCCGGAACACTGAATGGCATCAAAGATTATTACCCGCAGGTAGCCCCTCTCCTGTCCCTCAAAGCGGATGGTAAGAAAGGTGCCTCGTCGCTCCCCAAATCCAAAAAGGTTTTTGATAATAAGAAGGTCACCGATCACCATGCTATCATCCCTACCGGTCAGCGCCCGGATGCCATGACGGCGGATGAGAAGAAAGTCTATGACCTCGTAGCCTTGCATTTTATTGCGGTCTTCTACCCCGAGTGTGAGGTAAGCAACACGACCGTTCTGGCGAAAGCCGGCGAGATTGATTTCAAAGTCACCGGACGTGAGGTTCTCAAACCGGGATGGAGAGTGGTCTTTGAGAAGGCGCAAGGGGATAGTGCGCAAAATACAAAGGATAGCTCCGAGGATGCTGATAACCCGGATTCCTCCGATTCTTCCGATTCCTCCGATTCCTCCAAGTCTCTCCCCGCTTTCACCAAAGGTGAGTCAGGCCCGCATGTGCCGCTCCTGAAGGAGAAAACTACTACGCCGCCTAAGTATTACACGGAGGCAACGCTTCTGCGTGCCATGGAGACGGCGGGCAAGACGGTGGAGAACGACGAACTGCGCGAGGCAATGAAAGAGAACGGTATCGGCCGTCCTTCTACACGTGCTGCCATCATCGAGAAACTCTACCAACGGAAGTATATCGTCAAGAATGGTAAATCGCTCCGCGCAACGGAGACGGGTATCAACCTCATTCATACCATCATCTCTCCGCTCCTCAAGTCGGCTGAACTGACAGGTCTATGGGAGAAGAAACTGCGTGAGATCGAGCGTGGCGAATATGCCGCGCAGGATTTCCTTGCGGAACTCAAGGAAATGACCTCCGGTGTGGTCAAAGATGTCAAGACTAATAAGGCGGGTATGCTCTGTCCCGTTTGCCGACAGGGAGTGATTATCCGTGGCAACACCCGTTATGGTTGTTCCCGTTGGAGGGAGGGATGTACCTACGCAGAGCCGTTTTGACAACTCAATATTACATTTTTCTACTCTATTACACATTTTCCGTCAAAAAATACACATTTACGTGTGTTTTTTTTTGTACCTTTGCACCCGGTTTTGAATCGCGCATACGCGCTTATTAGGGAACGCACACAATTTAATTAACAGTCAATACAAACAAAACACAACAAATTCTCTATGAAACTGAATTTCAGAGTGTTCCGTACCATGATGCTGTCGGCTTTGCTTCTGGGAAGCATGGCTGTGCAAGCTCGTGTGATTAGCGGAACGGTTAAGGACCAGACGGGAGAGACAATCATCTCGGCTTCCGTAGTGGTTAAAGGTACCACCATTGGTACAGTGACGGACTTTGATGGTAATTACACCATCGACGTGCCGGATGATGCAAAGGTGCTGATTTTCTCCTACATCGGTATGAAGACCCAGGAGTTGAACATCACCGGCAATACCATGAACGTAGTGCTCTCCGAGAACAGCGAGGTGCTGGAGGAGGTTGTCGTTACCGGTTATGGTACGACCAAGAAACGTGACTTGGTAACTGCAGTGAGCTCGGTGAACGCAGAGCAGCTCAAGGACATTCCTGTAGCTTCGGCTTCAGAGGCGCTGCAAGGTAAACTCGCCGGTGTGTCGGTTACAACGACCGAGGGTAGCCCTGATGCAGATGTCAAAATCCGTGTCCGCGGTGGTACGTCTCTGACCCAGAGTAGTGATCCTCTCTACATTGTGGATGGTTTCCAGGTTAGCTCGATTGCAGATATTTCACCGAGTGATATTCAGTCGATGGACGTACTGAAAGATGCTGCCGCAACTGCCATCTACGGTGCGCAAGGTGCCAACGGTGTAATCATCATCACTACCAAGGATGCCGATAATAACGCAGATGACAAAATGCAGATCCATTTTGACTATACCGGTTACATGGGATGGAAGCAGATGGCTAAGAAATATAACATGCTGAACGTTGATGATTTCATCTTGATGCAGTATGAGTATGCACACTACCGCGCGAAAGGCAATACCGCTAATATCCCGACTAACTTCAACCAGTATTTTGATCCCCAGTATGCAGCAACAGGTGATAAAGACCAAGTGCTGTCTATCCCGGAGATTCAGGATTATTGGCATGGTGAGAAAGTGACGGATTGGCAGGAAGAGACCTTCGGTCGTCACGGCCTGAACAGTAACCATAGCTTCACCGTAAGCGGCGGTAACAAGGCGGCTAACTTCTCCCTCTCTTACAACCGTATTGATGACAAGGGTATCATGTATGGTTCGGATTATGCACGTAACAACCTGAGCTTCAAGGCTAAGTTCAAACCGATCAAGGACCTGACTATCAGCTTCACCGCTCGTTATTCGAATACCAATGTCCTGGGTTCAGGTACCAACACTGCTCAGGATGCCGGTTCCAAGACCGAGAGCCGTGTGCGTAACGCCATCGCTTATTCGCCGATCGAGCTGTTTGCTAAGGATAAAGTAGCCGGTTTGGATGACTATGAGTCCTTCGGTTCGCTCTACGACCCGATCACCACGATTGACCACAACTACCGTAAGAAAGTGGACGACAAGTTCAACCTCCAGGGGTATGTGAGCTATAAGTTCGCTAAGATGTTCACCTGGAAAACCGAGGTGGGCTACGAAGGTCGTTACCAGAAACAGGATCGTTACTATGGACCTACCACATATTACTCTCGCGCAGGTGACGGATTCACCTATGCCGGAGGTGCAGGTTATGGTCATATCGTAGCTACCGATGAGAAGTCCAGTCGTTTCAAGAACACCAACACCCTTGAGTTTAAGAAGAAATGGGGTAATGATCATGATCTGGGTATCTTGATCGGTGAGGAGATGCAGATCCTCCACGGCGAGCTCCGTACCAACAATGGTTTCGGCTATGACGCAGCTCTGACCGGTGCTCAGGTATTCAACTACATCGGTTCCGCTAAAGCTTACACCAGCAAATCGTATGTCAACCCGACGGACAACATGCTGTCGTTCTTCGCCCGCGCGAACTATATTTTGTTCAATCGCTATTACATCACGGCTACGTTCCGTGCTGATGCTTCTACCCGCTTCACCAAGGGTAATCAGTGGGGCTACTTCCCGTCAGCTGCTATCGCTTGGCGTATCATCGATGAAGAGTGGATGGCTCCGGCTCAGGACGTGATGTCTAACTTCAAACTCCGTCTCTCCTATGGTTCCGTAGGTAACAACAACGTGGATCTCGGTTACCTCCGTCCGGAGTACCTCTCTTCCTCTACTGCTTACAGCGAGGTCTTCTCTACCAAGCTGGCGGATGGCGGATCGGATGTCATTGCGGCTAACAGCAAACTCAAATGGGAGACCACTATCACCCGTGACCTCGGTTTGGACTTCGGTTTCTGGAACGAGCGTTTGAGCGGTACTCTCGACCTCTATTGGAATACCACCAAGGACCTGATCCTGAAATACAAGATGGCTATCGGTGGTTATAACTACCAGTACCGTAACATCGGTTCTACCGATAACAAGGGTGTCGAGCTCTCGTTGAACGGTGTCATCCTGGACAAACGCGCTAAGAGCCTGAGCTACGGTTTGAGCATCAATGCCAATATCGCGCATAACTATAATAAGGTAGTGGACCTCGGTGGTATGGACGAGTACCTCGTTTCTACGGCTTGCTTCTCGTCCAACTACGCGAACACCGACTATGAGTTCAAACTCCGTCCGGGCGACAAGGTAGGTAACATCTATGGTTACCAGACTGCTGGTTGGTACACCACCGATGATTTCGCATCTTACAACCCGTCTAACGGCCGTTGGTATGATGCGAACGGAAAGGCTATCACCACCATCCTCGGTGAGGCTCGTCCGGGTATGACCAAACTCGTGGACCAGAATGGCGATGGCGTCATCAATGATGACGACCGCGTAGTCCTGGGTAATACCCAGGCGGCTATCCAGGGTGGTTTCGGTGTGAACTTCAATATCGGCGGTGAGAAATGGGGTAAGGTTGACCTCAGTGCCCAGTTCACCTACAGCGTAGGTAACAAGGTGCTCAACCTCTCTGCACTCGACTACGGAACGATCTTCGATAAATCCAAACTCCGCAACAACACTGCAGACGTAGCCTACGGTATGCGTTACTCGCTCTTCCGTCAGGATGGTTCCTTTATCCCCTCTGAGCACGTAGGTGCGGATGGTAAGGTTTCCGGCGATAACTACACCGCTATGGCGGCTGCTCTTACTGCTGCTAACGCAAATGCAAAGACTGCTAACCCGATCAGCGATAATATCGCACTGACCGACAAGTACGTTGAGGATGCTTCTTATCTTCGTCTCTCGTCCCTGACGATCGGCTACTCGCTGCCGGATCGCTGGATCAGCAAGGCTTACATCAAGACCGCACGTATCTTCTTCACGGCTTCCAACCTCTTCTGCGTTTCACCGTACTCGGGTTCGGATCCTGAGGTGGATACCCGTTCGAAGATCAACCCGCTGGCTACCGGTGTGGACTTCTCCGCATTCCCCAAGAGCCGTGCTTTCAACTTCGGTCTTAACCTTTCTTTCTAACAATTACGTAGTTACGTCATTACGAAATCACGAAAAAACAAATGAATATGAAAAACTTTAAATATATTGCAATTGCAGCAGTTGCTGTTGCGTTGGCAGGATGCGATTTCTTTGATTCGAAATCGCCCTCAGCAATGGACGCCGCACAAGTGTTCTCCAACCCCAATAGTACGGAGCAAGTGATCGCGGGTGTCTATGAGCAGTTCGGCCAGGATAAATCCTACCGTAACCGCCTCGCTTGCGGATATCAGGGTATGAACACCGATGTGGAGCATGGTAACAAGAACTCCGGTAAGGCAGAGTGGAATATCTATGCGATGACTCCGACCAGTGGCGATCTCTCTACCGCTAACGGTAAAGACCCGTGGGGTTATCTCAACTCCGCTATCGAGCGTTGTAACAACATCATCGAGGGTATTGAGCAATACGGTGATACCATGCCGACTACCGATGAGAAAAAGAAAGATGCTGTCGCACGCATGCGCTATATGCTCGGTGAGGCTTATTTCCTCCGTTCATTCTGCTACCTCCAGATGGTTCAACTTTGGGGTGATGTGCCGGCTCGGTTCACTTCTATCTCGAAAGACGAAGCCGGTATGAAAACTAAGAAATCGGATCGCACTGACGTTCTCAAACATATCCGTCAGGATCTCAAGACGGCTGCCCGGCTCATGCCGTGGTCGAGCGAGTGCCCGGGTACTGCTTCTAACTACACCGGTCGCCCCTCCAAAGGTGCTGCCTATGCCCTTCTGGCTCGCGTGGACCTCACCTATGCCGGAAAGGGTGTCCGCCCGGCAACTTGGAAAAACGGTCCGGAGTTCCTTGTAAGCGATCCGACCCTCCGTCAGGAACTCAATACAGAGGTTATGTGGGCGTGCGCGCAAATCATGAATAACGCGAATGAGGCAACTAAATTCGAGACTAACTACGAGGATATCTTCAAGAAGATCTGTGCCGATGAGACCACCTACTATAATTCGGAAGTATTCTGGGAAATCGCTTTCGCTGATGGCTCACGTGGACAGGTGCTCCAGTATAATTGTACTAAGGTGGACAAAGCTATCGGTGGTCTGATGAACAACGAAGGTGGTTCCTCCAACTCCTCTGTATGTATCGTGCCGACGCTCTATTACGACTATGAGGCTTCTGATGTTCGTCGTGATGTTACGATGGCACGCTATATCTGGATCTATGACGATGGTACAGAGTACAACAGCGATCCTGAGAAGGTGAAACTGGCGTTCCCCGGCGTTGACGTGGATAACAAGGAGAAATTCCTCTATCAGAAACAATGTATGCCCAATGCTTGGTATGCCAACAAATATCGCGTAGAGTGGATGACCCGTAACCGTACCGGTAACGATGATGGCGTCAACTTCCCGATTATTCGTTATACCGATGTACTCTTGATGGCGGCAGAGGCATCTATCGGTGGTATCGGTGGTGACAAACCGACCAATACCTATGGTATTGATGGTAAGGCATGTTTTGATCAGGTACGCAGCCGTGCACACGCAAGCACCAAGGAACTCAATATGGCGAACCTCCAGGAGGAGCGCAAACTGGAGTTCACAGGCGAGTACATCCGTAAGTATGACCTCATGCGCTGGGGTATCCTCAAAGAGACGCTGATCGCCGCGCACGAGCGTCTGGCTAACATGAATAACCATGCCGGCGAATTTGCAGAGTTGCAAGACACACTCTTTATTAAGTACAAATATGTCGGCGAGGAGTATAGCTATGCCGCTGGTATCAAGGGATTCGTGATTGACTCCACCTATGGTATGGAAAAGAAAGAATTGGGTACTCCTTCCTATTACAACAAGGACAACGGCTGGATGAAGGGTAACCTTTATTACTCCTCTTCCTCCGGTCGTGTCTTGGCTCCCGACAACTACATGCTCTTCGATCCCGAGTACCCCGATCGTCTGAACGGACGTCAGTACTGGCCGATCTTCACCGTGAACGTAGGTCAGTCCGAGGGCGCGCTCTGGAACGACTACGACTACGTAGATGCTGCAGAATAATTCTTTTCTCCAATGAAAACTTGGAAACTTATAGCGCTGTGTTGCACACTGTCATCTTTCATGGCAGCGTGCAACACTCCTAATAACCCGGAGCAAAAAACCATCGACACCAACCCTGAACTGGTTGCTGCCTGCGCCAAGATAGACGGCGGTGCGGCGGGTGTCACGGGAGGCGATGGAGGTACAGTCTACCGGGTCAGCCGGCTCGACGATGAATTGGATCCCAATACGGGTCGTCCCATGCCCGGGACGCTGCGTTATGCTGCGACCCAGACCGGCGCAAGGCGCGTCATCTTTACCGTCTCCGGTACGATTCATCTCAAGAGCGAACTCCGTATCAAAACCGGTAGCATCACGATTGACGGACAGTCGGCCCCGGGCGATGGAATATGTATCGCGGACTACCCGCTCGTGATTAACGCCAGCAACGTCATCGTGCGTTTCATCCGTGTCCGCCTGGGTGATGTCAGCAACACCGAGTATGACGCCCTCTCCGTCAATGACTCCAAAGGAGTCGTACTCGACCACCTCTCCTGTTCCTGGTCCGTGGACGAGTGCGTCAGTTGCTATGGAAATACGGATTTCACGATGCAGTATTGCATCATCTCAGAATCCCTCAAGAACTCTGTTCACGGCAAAGGATCGCACGGATACGGAGGTATATGGGTTTCCATCATAATCTGTTAGCCCACCACGATTCACGTAACCCGCGTTTTGACCATGATTACGTCAACGCGCATTGTGCCGGACCCATTGATTATGTCAATAACGTAATCTATAACTGGGGTGGCAACTCTGCCTATGGTGGCGAGGGTACAAACCAGGGAGCCGGTGGCAGACATATCAATATGGTCAATAACTACTATAAGTATGGACCGGCTACCTCTAAGAAATCGCGTATTGTTAATCCTACTACCAAATGTGGCAACTGCGCCCATTCGCCCGGAGGTACTGTTGAACCCGGTAAATTCTATATTACCGGCAATTATGTCTATGGTTCTACTACCGTCACTAACGACAACTGGCAGGGTGTAGATCCCGATGAGTCGAATAAGAAAGACCTCTGCAAGGCATCCACCCGTTGGACGGAAGGTCTGACCGCTCTTAAGAATGAGCAGACTGCCGCTGAAGCCTACGAGACCGTTCTCGCCAAATCCGGTTGTTCCCTCTCACGCGACGCAGTGGATACCCGTATCGTCAAAGAGGTGAGAAACGGCAATTATACCTATACCGGCTCCAACGGCTCCAAGAACGGACTGATTGATACCCAGTCCGATGTAGGCGGATGGCCCGAACTAAAGACTGCGGAGAAACCGCTGGATACGGATTATGACGGTATTCCCGATGAGTGGGAGACCACTTTCGGTCTCGATCCCAAGGATCCCAACGATGCGCGTACGACGACGCTCGTCACCGGGCATACCAATCTG
>CAJOCN010000017.1 GCA_905233255.1 Paludibacteraceae bacterium | reverse complement strand
AAAACAAAAAACAAAACAAACTAATGTTAAACTAATTAACAAAAATTAATTAACTCTTTTAATTATGTAGTTTCGTGCCAGCCGAGCATAAAAACCGCATACCCGACTCGGCGAAGCCGAAACTCAAAAAATTAATTTATTAACCTATGAAAAAAATTTATTCAATCGTGCTGATGGCAACAGCGTTGCTAATCGGCACAAACGCATGGGCAGCAGATGTTCCCTTCTCTGGAACGACCGGAGCAGAACTGCAAACTGCCATGAACAATGCTGCGTCCGGAACAAAACTCGTCTTCCAGAACGATGTAAACCTAAATGACGGTCCGGTATGGCTGGGTACCGCCAATTTGGATGACCCTGCAAAATCCATTACTTTGGATTTGAACGGTCATACCATTGAAAGGAATGCTTCGACAAACACGGCTTATTACATGTTTGTTATTACTCGTGGCGAATTGATTATTGATAATGGTACTGTCACCTTGACGGGAACAACGTTCAAAGGCACCTCATTCAATGAGAACTCGCAGATTTTCTCGGTATTCGGCTCTTATAAATCTTCCTATTGGACAGAAGATGGTACTAGCGTGAATGCAAATCCGACCAACACGATGGATGAAGGATATTTTACCCATCTTGAGATTGGCGAGAACTTAAATATCATTGGTGGCGAAAATGTGCTTGGTTCTGCGATTGTTATTGATAAACTGACTAAAGGTTCTGGTCCTATTAGTGGTAGCATTAACACAGCCATTAACTATCGCACCGACATTCGTAATTCCGATAGTTATGGTTTTGCATATGGTGCTCGCGTTGATGTAAAAGGTAGCATCACCATGTTAGGTAAAAGTGGTAATTATGTTAAATATGAAACGGTTAATGGAGTAGCAAATACACCAGTTACATATGGCTACAAGTGCTATGGTATTAAGACCAACGGAAACCTGGCTTCTCCGTTGAATACGGATAAAGGTGGAATTAAAGCGAAAGCTAATGTCGGATTCACTACAACCGATTCTTATTTTGATGCCACTTATGATGTAGAGGAGCATAAACATGATACCATTGATGCTCCGTTTGTATATGTACACAAGAACGCTAGAATCGTTACCAATAATGGTTCTACTCGTTCAACGGCTATCTACTCCTCCGGTTATGCGAAATACTTGATTAAAGGTACTTGCGAAGGAAACGTAGGTGTAAACATCAAGTCTGGTAAGGTGATTCTGGATGATGCTACGATTGCTTCTACAGCTACAACTTATACTCAAGCTACAGGTCAAGGTGGTGCTTCCGGTTCCGGTAGTGCAGTCGTCCTGAACTCTACTTCTTACGAAGGTGGTATGCAGGTAACAATCAGCGGTGATACCAAGATTACTGCAGACGCCGGATATGCTATCGAAGAGGTTGTAAATACACAAACCACGACAGTATTGGATAACCCTGACTATGTTGACGAGGCGACTACTCCTGGCGTATCTCCTACTGTTGAGGTAAAAGAAACCAAAGTATTGGATATTATCTTCAATGGTGGTACGATTGAAGGTGGTGATAAGGGTGCTGTCGTAGTATCTTACGAGACGGAAGCAGCCAACCAAGACCAAGACGAAGAAACAACTATTACCGTTTATGGTGCTACTGTCTCCGGAGAGACTAAAGTTGGTACGGATGGTGACTTAACAGACCTTCTGCCAACGGACGAATCTGAGAATCCCACCGCTCACATCACGGTCGTAACTGATCCGGAAACCGGTAAACAAACTCTGGTTGTATCTAAGGGTCCGGAACCGACCACCAGCAATAAAGTATCCGACCAAGCAGAAGACGCTTCTGTAAAATGGGAAGGACCTGCCTACGTAAACGATGAGATTGCTGCTAATTCCAGTTTGAAATTGAAGGAGTTAGTTATCAATGACACCATTACCAAAGCAGAGGCAATTGCAGATCCCTCGCTCACAGCAGGTGCTCTCCGTCAGCAGACATTAACTCTTCGTGCGGGCTCTTCACTCACGGTAGGTCGTGTTGTTCTTGGCTCAAAGGCTAAGATTATTGTTGAGCCGGGTGCTAAGTTTATCGTTACCGGTGAGCAAGGTATCGTTGCTCCAAGTGTTGATAATATTGTACTGCAAGCTTCGGCTACCGATCAGGCAGTGTTCCTCTTCAACCCGGCTGTAACTTCTAACCGTCACCCGCATGCAACGGTGAAGGTACTGGCTAAGCAGATTGGTTATTTAAACGTTCCCAATATCGGAATCGACTGGTATTGGCTTCGTTTTGCTCTTCCGATTCAAGAGGCTACCACTTGGACTAAGGTTCCTAATGTGCCTTCTTATGTATATGGTTGGAGTTACACTATTGATGATTGGGAGCAATATACTGCCCTTACACAGATGAAACCGTTCCAAGGTACACTTGTATCGGCAGATAATGAAGGTCTTCAGGATGTAGAATATACCTTTACCGGAGTTTTGGCAGGTGGTAACGACAACAACTCGCTCCAATTCCAACGTGATGGTTATCATTTCTTCGGTAACAGCTATACCGGTCATATCAGTGTTGATAAACTGGTTGAACAGATTATGGGCGATAGCGAAATTGATGGTACTGTTTGGGTATGGGGAGCAGATCAGAACTACCACGCTGTACCTTTGCTGGCATTGCGCAATAATCCTGCTGCATTCCAGGACTACCAAAAAGAAATTGCTCCTATGGAGACCTTCGTTCTGAAACACAACGTAACTACCACCGGTAGCACCGAACTGAACTATGCGAGCGCTGTATGGGGCAACCCGCGTTATGCAAGCCTGACAGGTGCAGCTGCTGGCGCACCGCGTCGTGCTATCGCAAATGAGAACACTCACGTGCGTGTTGTAGTAACCGCTGAGAACGGCAAGAGTGATGAGGTAATGCTCTTTGAGGATGCTCTTTGCTCCGATGATTTCGATAATGGTTATGACGGAACTAAGTATATGAATGAGAATGCACTCAATATGTACGCTACCGTTAATGGTAACAACTATTCTTTCGTAGCAACCGATAACATCGAGGGTAAGAAACTGACCATCAACACGGTAAATGAGGTGAATTACACGATGTCCTTTGTTAACGTAAATGGCGAGGAGTATGCTATCCGTGATAACGCAACGGGTGCAGTAATCGCTATTGAAGAAGAGGCGACCTATCAATTCGCAGCTCAGCCGAACAGTGTAGTTGAGGATCGTTTCGAAGTAGTAGGTATCCAAAAAATCACTACTGCCATCGAGAACACCGAAGCTAAAGCAAGTGCTAAAGGTATCTACACCATCATGGGACAGTATGTTGGTGAAGATTTCGATCTTCTCCCTGCCGGTATCTATGTTGTAAACGGTGTGAAAATTGTAAAATAATTAAATAAAGGGTACTTCCTCGCGAGAGGGAGTGCCCGACTATATTATGATAAAGAAATATATCAAACCTACAATAGAAATCGTAGATCTGTCTCCATTAGGATGTATGATGACAGGTACAGGTTCACCTACGGGTGGTCAAAACATGATGGGTGGGGATAATGAACCGAAACCCATTCCTGGAGGTGGTACATTGTAAGATTTTTGTTTTCTTAAAAATATTAAAATTAAACTAATTTACAACAAATTAACTAATTAAAAGTTATGAAAAAAATATTTGTTTCCATGATGGCGGTAGCTATTAGCGTTTCTGCGATGGCTGCTTCCACAGCAACTGCTAATATCAAATTAGTGGGTAGCAATGCCACCTATGCAGTTAGCACATTGTCCCTCAATGAGGATGACGCAAGAACCAATGCTTATGAGAGCGGTTATGACGGACCGAGCATGATGACACAATCAAATGCATATAGCGTATTATTGTATTCTTATATCGGCACCCAACCGTGCGAGATGGTGTTTGCTAACGATCTCGTTGGTCAGAAGATTAGTCTCAAGACCAACCAACTTGATGCCAATTACACCTTGCAGTTCAGCAACGTATCCGGTCGTGCCCTTCAATTATACGATGCCGTAACGGATACTTATACCGACATCAAGAACGGTGATTCGTATCCTTTCTCTGTAGAGGCAGCACAGGTAGGTCGCGTAGAGATTAAGGATCGTTTTGAGATTCGTCTTGCTCCTGCAGCTCCGTCGATCTGCTTCAGCAACAACGTATTGGATGTAATCGGTCACGAGGGTGAGACGCTGGTTATCACCAATCTGGCTGATAACTTCGTGCTCGTTAATGAAGCTTCGATCAGCGCTAATTATTCCAAGAACTTTGATGCAGATGCACTGCCGAGTAACACCCGTCTGTTAGTTACTCTCAACGGTGTGAAGTACCGCATTACTGTTAACCCCGCAGTAACTCAGTACGTTGAGCCTATTCCCTAATCACTGCGGAACGCGCATGTAATCTTTGAATTAGCCCTGCCTCGAGGCACTAAACCGAGGCAATGACCTTTGACATATTGGATTACCGCAAAAATGCAGTTTTTTTTGCATTTTGATGCCTATTTATTTGCGTATTCCGAATTTTTGTTGTACCTTTGTAGCGGATTTTGATGCAAAGGAGGTTTATATGACAGCTTTACAACTAAATGCGGACATCTATCGGAATTTGGCAGTATTATCGGAAGATCAATCGATGCTTGACAAAGCAGCCAAATATATACGTCGGCTTGTTAAGCAAATGACAGATGATCCTACGTGTATGACCAAGGAGGAATTTTTTGCTCGTGTAGATGAGGCAAAAGAGCAAGCGAACAACGGTGAAGTTTATCGTTTCAACGATAAGCAACAGATGTTGGAATGGCTTAATTCGTTATAGAATATGTACCAGATAGAATATACCGAGAAAGCCAAGCAAGATTTTGCATCGCTACGCAAGTATGATCCGGAGGCTTTTAAGAAAGCGACCAAGTTGACCATTGAGTTAATGGAGCATCCTCAAACAGGTACCGGTCATCCGGAACCTCTCCGGGGAGATCGTACCGGACAATGGAGCAGAAGAATTTCTAAGAAGCATAGGTTGATATATGAGATTCATGAGCAACAAGTAGTCGTTCTTATTCTCACAGCCTATGGTCATTACGATGATAAGTAAGTTTCGGCATTTTTATCATACAATTGTTACAAAGCGGTAATCTAATAAAACGGTTTACCGCTTTTTTGTCATATTCATTTATTATTCAAAGACCAAGCGCAAAATCAACATCAATAATCCTATTAAAGAAAGGATATATAATGTTGGGTAAAAAAGTTAACATATTATTAACCCTGCTGACGCTCCTGAGCGCTACTTCCTTCGCCGACACGCACACGCAGTACTCTGCGACCGTCTGCGACGGCAGTAGTTACCTCTTTGGCTGTAGGCCCATCTCTCCGACGCAAGGCTCCGGCACTTATACCGATGAGGACGATGCTACGAAGCATCTGAAACTCACCTTCGGTACGCCTAAGTCTGTGCAGTTCAACGACTCGATCAAGTCGGATGAGCTGTATATCTTCGGATGTCAGATCCTCGGCCCGGGTAACATGAGCGCTACAGAGACGCTGACGCAGAGCAGTTGCGAGTGCGATAGTACCGTTAGGGTATATCTCACGATGGAGACGCCTGCACCGGTGCTGACCGAGGTTAAGGTAGCCTACACCGACTCTATCAAGTCCGGCGAGATCTACCTCTTCGATTGCAAGCAATACGATGCAGCAGGTACCTATTCGGATACCATCCATCTCTCAGCGACCAAGGATAGTATTACCTTCCTGACGCTCTCGCTCGAGACGCCTGCACCCGTGCTGACTGAGGTCAAGGTGGCCTACGCCGACTCTATCAAGTCCGGCGAGATCTACCTCTTCGGTTGCAAGCAATACGATGCAGCAGGTACCTATTCGGATACCATCCATCTCTCGGCGACCAAGGATAGTATTACCTTCCTGACGCTCTCGCTCGAGACTCCTGCACCTGAGGAAGTGAAGGTGGCTTACACCGATTCTATCATCGATGGTGAGATCTACCTCTTCGGGTGCAAGCAGTTTACTACTGATACTACGTATGCAGACACTATCTACCTCACCGGTAAGGATAGTATCACCGTGCTGACGCTGAAAGTGAAACCTGCGTGTCCGGCTACGCCTGTAGTAGGCGATACAGTGGCTATCGTATGCGAGGGTGATCTGCCGTTCCTCTGGCACGGCATGAGCCTGAGTAGCGATACGACCATGTGTGACGATACCTTGCGTGCCGTCATAGATAACAAATGCGACTCCATCGTTCGTCTGAAGCTGACTGTACAACGCGTCATCGTTGATTCGTTCGCTACAGTCTATGCTTGTCCGACCGAACCGTATAACTGGGTAGTGGATGGTCATGACTTCGGTTCCTTCACTCAGGACACCGTCTATCGTGACACTCTGCGTTATGCGGAAACAGGATGCGATAGTGCACGCTATACACTCGACCTCAAGTTCTATCAGGCTAAAGATAGTGTCGAGGATCACATGATCTACTTCGGTGATTCCTATGCTTGGTATGTAAACGGCAACAAGGTAGGCGACTACAACACAGCCGGTACGTACTACGACACGCTCCGTAACCAAGCCGGTTGCGATAGTATCCGCTTCACGCTCAACCTGACTCAGGAATGTAATCCTACTGTTCCTGTGACGGACACCGTGGCTACGGTTTGCGAGAGCGATCTGCCGTTCCTCTGGCACGGCAAGAGCCTGAGTAGCGATACTACGATGTGCGATGATACGGTGAAGAATAGCTATCTGTGCGACTCGATCGTGCGTCTGGCGCTGACCGTACAACGCGTCAAGCTGGATTCTGCCGCTACAGTCTATATCTGCCCGAACACTTCGTATAACTGGATCGTGGATGGACATGACTTCGGTACCTTTACCGAGGAGAACATCTACCGCGATACGATCCGCTATGCAGCGGGTGGATGCGATAGTGCACACTATACGCTCGACCTCAAGTTCTATCAGGCGAAAGACAGTATCGAGAACAAGATGATCTATTTCGGTGATTCGTACGAATGGTACGTAAACGGCACTAAGGTAGGCGACTACAACACCGCCGGTACGTACTATGATACCCTCCGTAACCAAGTCGGCTGCGATAGTATCCGCTTCACGCTCAACCTGACTCAGGAATGTAATCCTACTATTCCTGTGACGGACACCGTGGCTACGGTTTGCGAGAGCGAACTTCCGTTCCTCTGGCACGGCAAGAGCCTGAGTAGCGATACTACGATGTGTGACGATACGGTCAAGAGTATCCTCTATGCATGCGACAGCGTTATTCATCGTCTGTCCCTGACCGTCCTCCACCCGGCTACCGGTGTGGACGCGAAGAGTAATTGCAACTCCGTAGAGTTCAAGGGCATCACGTACTACGAGAGTACAACGGTACTCGATACCATCGTAGGAGGTGCTGCCAACGGATGCGACTCGATCGTCACCGTGACTATCACCGTACTCAAGTCCGATACCACGGTACTGCCGGCGGTTGACAGTTGTAACCGTTACCACTTGAAGACGGCGGATATTGATACCCTCATCACGACGACGGGTGACTACCGGTTTGTCTTACAGAACGCTAACGGCTGCGACTCGATCGTTAAGATCAATGTCACTATCGCAATCCCGTACCTCACCGACCTCAGCCTGATCCATAAGTTCGGCGATCGTCTGTTGATGATCAACCGTAACGAGATCAACGCTATCCCGGGCTGGTACCTCGACTCGCTCGATACCGACCATCCGGAGTACGTGAGCTGGTTTGAGATCGATCCGAACGGAAACGAGACGCGACTGCCCGACGGATATACGTATTCGTTGCCTAACGGCGAACCGCTGCCGGCAGGATATACCTACTATGCGAAGGTGAATATCCCGGCTACGGGTGGTAACTGCGGTGCTATCGGTACGACCGAGCGCTACACGATCCCGTCCGCAGCACCTGCTCCGGCACTCGTGCCGTCGCTCGCTCGCCCGGGTGAGGAGATACGTATCGTTAACCTCGATCCGGGTACGCAGACTGTCGTACGGATATACTCCGCCGATGGCTTGATGCAAGGATACTACACCGTCATTGGTCAGGACACCTATACCATCAAGGCTGCCGGTACGACAGGCTTCTACATGGTAGAACTGACCAACGAGGCGCTACAATCCACTTTACGTTACATCGTTAAATAAGAATAGGAGGTAGAAAAATGAAGACTATTAAATCAATTCTTATTGCAACGACGCTGATCTGTGCTTCCCTCGTGTCGACGCTTTCGGCACAGGAGGCACAAGCACAGAAACATGAGTTCAAAGTAGCGGTCGGTGACTCCGTGATGATCAAACGCGAATGTACCAAATACCTCACCGGCGAGACTCCGTCCGTCTGGGTGTGGGACAAGGTACACGTAGTCCGTCAGTTGGGAACCAAGCGTTTCCCGGACGGCGTACTGCTCATGAACATCTATTCATGGGTATGCGAGGACTGCTTAATCCCGGTCAACGAGCATGCGCAGGAAGAGGCCGACAAGGCTGCTACCGAGCAGGCTGCTGACCGCGAGAAATACGAAGCCCAGTCGCAGACCGAACGTGAAGCGGAAGCCGAGAAGGCTGAAGCAGAGCGCCGCGCCCGCAAAGCCGCTGCCGACAAAGCTGCAGCCGAGCAGGCTGCTGCCGAGAAAGCAGAAGCGGAGCGAGTAGCCGCGGAGCAAGCAGAGGCAGAAAAAGCCGCTGCTGCCGCTGTAGCTGCCAAAGCTGCCGCCGACCAGGCTGCTGCCGAAGAAGCTGCACGTAAGGCCGCTGAAGAAGAGGCTGCACGCAAAGCTGCTGAAGAGCAAGCTGCCGCCGAAGAAGCTGCCAAGGCTGCGCGGGGACCGCAAGGCGACTCCATCCACTCCAAGCAGGATTTCCGCCACCACTACGACCGGTTCACCATCGGTGTTCGCGGCGGTGCCGCCTCTCTCATGCACAACGCGGAGAAAGGCAACTGGACCTGCGGCGGCAATGCCGTACTCGACCTGCAATACGCCCATTACTGGACCAAAGACGGTCGCCCTGTCGATCTCGGTCTGATCGTCGGACTCGGTATAGGCTACATGCAGAGCGGACTTGCTGCCAACGACAGCACTGCGTTCACCAAGGCAAACGTCGATTATACCGTGATTGCGAAGAACATCAAGGAGACCGACCACCAGATCCAACTGGAAGTCCCCCTCATGTTCTCGCTCATCCATCAGAGCGGACTGTTCTTCAACGTCGGTCCGAAGTTCATGATCCCGGTATATACGCCGTTCAACCAGACCGCCAACCAGGACGAGACCCATATCTCGGCGTACTTCCCCGAGTATGGTGTCACCGTCGTGGACAACGAGGTTACCGGTAAATACACCGGCCAACAGCCTACCGGCCAGAACGGTATCCAGTTCAACGTCAACGTGATGCTGACTGCCGAGATCGGCTATGAGTGGATCCTCAAGAGCGGTAACTCGCTCGGTCTGGGCGCATATGCCAACTATAGCGTATTCAACACATTCAAGAACACTACCTCGTCCGAAGGACTGTTCAACCTGACAGCCCCGACCGATGACTCCAAAGCGATCCTGGATGTACAATCCGCTACCAAGACCTATGCGAACAAGCTCGGTTACTTTGACGCAGGTATTAAACTGGCGTACCACTTCAATTTCCCGAAGAAACGCCAATTCAAGGACTCTAAGTTGTTCTAATAGCAATGACGATATTATGTATCGAAACTAGTACATCTGTTTGCTCGGCCGCCATCTGCAAAGATGGTGCGCCGGTCAAGCAGTGTATCTGCACTGAGGGCAGCAACCACGCGCGGTTGCTGCCTCTGTATATTGACGAGTTACTGGCCTACGCCCGTGAGCAAGGCCTTGTTCTCAACGCCATCGCCCTCTCCGAGGGCCCCGGCAGTTACACCGGTCTTAGGATTGGTACCTCGACCGCCAAGGGACTATGCTACGGGCTTAACCTCCCGCTCATCCCTATACCGACATTAGAGGTCCTCTGCGAAGCCGCAAAGTCACAATTGACAATTCACAATTCACAATTTACAAATTCTCTCCTTGTACCCATGATCGATGCGCGGAGGATGGAGGTGTATACGGCTATCTACGATAGCCAGTTGAAAGTTGATAGTTTAGAGTTGAAAGAGACACGCGCACGTGCCGTAGTGGTAGAGAGCGAGGAGTCATTCAGCGAAGAGAGTCTGTACTCTGTCAGCGAGCAAAGCGAGCGGTCCGTACGCTGTCAGTCCGAAGGACGGTCTTATTACTATTTCGGCGACGGAGCTGCCAAATGCCAATCCGTCCTGACCTCCGATAACTGGCACTACCTCCCGGGTATCGTACCCGAGGCGCAGTACATGGGTGCCCTCGCGGAGAACAGTCAGCAATCAGCAATCAGCGGACAGCAATTAGCGTACTACGAGCCCTTCTACCTTAAGGAGTTCATCGCGGCACAAAGCCATGTCAAGGGACTGAAATAATTGATAATTCTTATCTCGGCAAAGCCTCGAACGATCGGCTGAAGCCGTATGGATAATTGACAATTGATAGTTGATAGTTGATAATTGATAATTCTTAGCCCCAAAGGGGCACGATTATTTGACAAGTCAAATTTTGATAATTGATAATTGGGATGAATAAAATCATCAATCATAAATCATTATTCACAAGCGTTATCGCTCTCATGGCGATAATCTTCTCCTCTTGTTCTACCCAGAAAAACACATGGGCGACTCGGTCGTTCCACCAGACGAAAGTCAAATATAACATCCTCCATAACGGCAACATAGCCTACGAGGAAGGGCTCAAAGCCATCCGCGATGCCAATACCGATGACTACAGCCGCGTGCTCTACCTCTATCCCGTATCCAACCACACGGCGGCAGAGGCTGCCACATCCCAGATGGACAAGACCATCGATAAATGCCGTAAGTGCATCAAACTGCACTCCATCAAATCGAAACCCAAACGTAACCCTAAAAAGGCTAACGATCCCAAATATAAACTGTGGCTCCAATCGGAGGAGTTCAACGCCAACATGGACTTAGCGTGGATGCGACTCGGTCAGGCCGAGTTCCATAAAGGCGATTTCCTCGGCGCCGTCAGTACCTTCAACTACATCATCAATCATTACCAGAACGACCCCGACATGATCGCGCAATGCCAGTTATGGGTGGCGCGCGCCTATGCCGAGATGGGATGGCAATACGAGGCGGAAGATATGCTCAACCGCGTGCAGATCGATGCGCTGAGCCGCAAGCACGCCAAACTCTACTCCGCCGTCAAAGCCGATGTGCTGCTCCACGGCGAGCACTACCACGAGGCTATCCCCTTCGTCAAGATTGCTCTGCCACACGAGAAACGGAAAATCTACCGTCCGCGGTTCGCTTATGTCTTAGGCCAATTATACGAACGTGAAGGCAAGACCGACGAGGCTATCCATGCCTATAAATCCGTCGTCCGCATGGCGCCGCCCAACGAGATGGATTTCAATGCCCGTATCCGCATGGCGGAACTGGGCGGCAAACACTCGCTACGCTCGCTCCGTGCCATGACACGCCAGTCAAAAAACAAAGACCGTCTGGACCAGATCTACGGCGCGATGGGTAATATCTACCTGAATGCGAAAGATACTACCAAAGCTCTGGAGATGTACGAGAAAGCTATCGCCGAATCGCCCCAAGGAGGTACCGCTAAAGCGGCAGTCCTCGTACGCGCAGGAGACATCTATTTCGAGCGCCACGCGTACCCGCAGGCACAACCCTGCTACCGCGAGGCGATCACTATCCTCACCGCCGAGAACGACGGCTATGACCGCGTGCAGAAACGGTCCGAGATACTGGACGAACTGATCGTCGCTTATACCCAGGTCGAACTACAAGACTCGCTCCAGCGCCTCGGTCACATGACGGAGGAGGAACAGCGCGCCATCGTCGATAAGCTCATCGCCGACCTCATCGAGGCGGAGAAACAAGACTCCACCGCGCAGGCGGAGCAGGCCCGCGAACTGGCGAGAGGCGACGACGGTCCCAGAAGCGTCAATACCGCAAACATGCTCGGCGGATCTACCGCACAGAAAGGAGATTGGTATTTCTATAACCCCCAACTCGTCAAACAGGGGCAACAGGAGTGGCGGCGCACATGGGGCAACCGTACCCTCGAGGATAACTGGCGCAGACAGAACAAACAGGTAGTAAGTAACGAGGAAGGAATGAATGAGTTAATGAGTGAGGAGGACTCCACCCTCCTGGCTGCTGACTCGACTGCCGTACCGGCTGCACCCGTACTCGAGACCGATAATCACAAACCCGCGTACTACCTCCAGCAAATCCCGCGGACGGAACAAGACTATGCCCTCTCCGACAGCCTCTGGCGCGAAGGAATGGTGGCACTCTACTATATCTATCGCGATAAACTGGAGGACGCCGAGTTGACCGAAGAGACCCTCCGCCGCCTGGACGCACGGTTCGGCACGCACCCCTCCGTCCTGGCTATCCACGAGGAGGAACAACTGCGCGAACTACGCCACGACGAGGCTTACATAGCCCGCATGCGGAAGATCCTGGATGACCAGGACTCCCTCTACGCCGCTACCTATCGCGCTTATACCAAAGGAGAATATGCTACCGTCAAGGCGAATAAGAACCTCGCCCAAAAGGACTACCCCGATAGCCGACTGATGCCGCGGTTCCTCTTCCTCAATGCCGTCTCCGTGGCACGCACGGAGGGACAAGAGGCCTTCGTCAACGAACTGCAGACACTCGTAGCCGACTACGGTTCCTCCGAGTTAGGCGCGATGGCGAAAGACATGCTCGCCATGATGGGACAAGGTATGGAGAGCCAGAAAGGAGGTTCGGCCGGATCGCTCGCCGACAAACGCGGAGAGACCGACACCGCAACCGAGGAAAAGAAAGAGACTACCGAACAGACTTGGAGCGAGGACCGCAAGCAGCCCTCTGTCGCTATGCTTATTTTGCCGGCGGCAGACGAAGAAGCACTCAACGAGTTACTCTACCAAGTGGCGTTGTTCAACTTCTCGCAGTTCCTCATCCGCGATTTCGACCTGCAGAAGATGCCCGTCTTCGGACAAGGCTGCGCCCTGCGCGTGAGCGGATTCGCCGATCTGGATGAAGCAGAATGGTGGGTAGGACTAATCCGGCAGAACGCCGAGATGCAAGCAGCCCTCATCGGCGTACGCATCGAATCCCTCTCCGAAGTCAACCTCCCGCTGCTCCACTGACACGCATCAGGGTGAATCCCCCAAAACAAAAAGGACGGCATAAACATGCCATCCATTTTGTCGGGGCATAAAACATGCCATTCTCCAAAAAATGGAACCCCGAAGGATTCCATTTTGTCGGGGAGACGTGATTCGAACACGCGACCTCCGGTCCCCCAGACCGTTGCGCTACCGGGCTGCGCCACTCCCCGTCTCGCTCTCATTTTTTCGAAAGCGAGTGCAAAGGTACTGCTTTTTTTTGAATTACGCAAGATTTTTATGCTTTTTTTTAAAAAAAAATAAAATAATCGTTCGAACAAAGTGAGATAAGAAATAAAAATCTCAAAATAATGACAAAAAAATTTTATATTGAGACATACGGATGTCAAATGAACGTCGCGGACAGCGAGGTTGTGGCAGCTATCATGGAGACTACCGACGCCGAGATGACCGACCGTTGGGAAGACGCAGATATCATTCTGCTCAACACCTGCTCCATCCGTGACAACGCGGAGCAGAAAGTCGGCGCACGCCTTCGTGAGTTGAAAGGTTTGATGAGTAGAAAGTCGAAAGACCGCGATGCTCAAAGACAAAAGACTATCATTGGTGTCATCGGCTGTATGGCAGAGCGGATGGGACAGGAACTGATCGACACCTACGGCGTTGATTTCGTTGCCGGCCCGGATGCCTATCTGGACATCCCGAACCTCCTCGCGCAATGCGAGGCAGGGCATAAAGCGATGAATGTGGAACTCAGTACCACCGAGACCTACCGCCAGATTATCCCCTCCCGCATCGGCCGCTCCATCAGCGGATTCGTATCCATCATGAGGGGTTGTAATAACTTCTGCTCCTACTGCGTGGTTCCTTATACCCGCGGTCGCGAGCGGAGTCGTGATGTAGAGTCCATCCTCAACGAGGTGCGCGATCTCCAATCGCGCGGATATAAAGAGGTCACCCTCCTTGGGCAGAACGTCAACTCCTACCGTTTCACCCGCGAGGACGGCTCCGTGGTTGATTTCGCGGACCTGCTGGAGATAGTAGCCGAGGCGGTGCCGGACATGCGTATCCGGTTCACTACCAGCCACCCGAAAGATATGTCCGACAAGACCCTTGAAGCCATCAGCCGGCATAAGAACCTCTGTAAGTTCATCCATCTGGCGGTACAATCCGGCTCCAATCATGTCCTCAAGTTAATGAACCGCAAATATACCCGCGAGTGGTATCTGGACCGCATTGCGGCTATCCGGCGGATCCTGCCTACCGCCGCCATCAGCACGGATATCTTCTGCGGCTTCCATGACGAGACCCTCGAGGATCATCAAGAGACACTCTCCCTCATGCGCGAGGTGGGCTTCGACTCCGCGTTCATGTTCAAGTACTCGGAGCGCCCCGGCACGTATGCCCATAAGCATCTGCCGGATAACATCCCGGAGGAGGAGAAAGTACGCCGTCTTAATGAGATCATCGCCCTCCAGACCCAGCTATCTCTGGAGTCCAACCAACGCGAGATAGGCAAGACCGTCGAGGTGCTCGTGGAAGGGTTCTCCAAACGCAGTCATGACGACATGTACGGCCGTACGGAGCAATACAAGACCGTCGTCTTCCCCCGCACGGGGCAGAAAATCGGAGATCTGGTACAGGTACGCATTACGGACGCTTCCGCTGCCACTTTGAGAGGTGAAACAGTCTAAAAGTGAAGAAAAACAGACTATTTTTTAATAAAAACGCATTTTTTTGCCAAAAAATTTGGCTATTTCATAAAAAAGCAGTACTTTTGTACCGAAAACAAAATTTTCATAGTTAAGGTTTAGGTTTAATGGCGAAAGGAGGCTGTGAAGTTTCCTTTCGTTTTTAAACAAAAAAGAGAGTACTGATTGATATAAAACGAGGCTGTTGCCTTATTTTTTTATGGCAGACGAAACAAAAAATACTACTCCCGTTCCGGATATGACGGACATCGAGGAGGTGCGCAAGGCGATCATCGCCGGCGAGATACTGACACGCAAGTATTGATATTTGATATTTGATATTTGAAAATTTATAATTAGAATAGATATTATGGCAACTTACATGACCGAAGAAGGTCTAAAGAAATTAAAAGAGGACATCCAGTTCCTGGAGACTGTGGAGCGTCCGCGTATCATCGCCGCTATTGCAGAGGCGAGAGAGAAAGGTGATTTGAGTGAAAACGCAGAATACGATGCCGCCAAGGAGGCACAAGGTGCATTAGAGACCAAGATCGCGCTCATGAAAGCGCGTCTGGCTGAAGCCCGCGTGCTCGATGCATCGGACATCAAGACCGATGAGGTACAGATCCTGACCAAGGTGCGCGTCAAGATGCCGAACGGCATGGAGAAGACGTTCCATCTCGTGACCGAAGGAGAGGCAAACCTCGCAGAGGGTAAGATCTCTGTCACTACTCCTATCGCAAAAGGGTTGATGGGTAAGAAAGTAGGCGAGATCGCCGAGATCCAAGTACCCGCAGGATTAATGAAATTAGAGATTCTGGAGATTTCGCTATGACACTCTTCACCCGCATCATCAAAGGCGAGATCCCGAGCTACAAGGTAGCCGAGGACGATAAGAACTACGCGTTCCTGGATATCAACCCCATCGTCAAGGGTCACACGCTTGTGATTCCCAAACTGGCAGAGCCGGAGGCAGATTATATCTTCGATCTGACAGACGAGCAGTTACAGAACCTTATTACTTTCGCCAAGAAAGTAGCCGTCGGTATCAAAGCCGCCACGGGTTGCAAGCGCGTAGGCGTAGCCGTATTGGGCATGGAGGTCAACCACGTGCATATCCACCTCGTACCGATGAACTCGGAGAAAGATATGCTCTTCACCAACCCCAAACTCTCTCTGCCGGCGGAGGAAATGGCTATCATCGCCAACTCTATAGCCGAGGCGATTGAGAAAATCTAACGTTAAGAGAATGCGATAAGCGCTACTGAATTATGAAGAAACTTATTTATACTTTAGGAGCTATCATGCTTATGACCACCGCTTGTACTACCAAACAGCAAACCACAGGTATTGATCTTGCCAATCTGGACACCACAGCCGTTCCGCAGAATGATTTCTATCAGTTCGCATGCGGCGGATGGATGGAGGCAAACCCGCTGACACCCGAGTATGCCCGCTTCGGGTCGTTCGACAAACTCGGACTGACTAATCTGGAGCAGGTGAACGGACTGATTCAGGAGATTGCCGATAAAGCCAAGAGCGGAGAGACGAAAGTGGAGAGAGGCTCTATCGAGCAGAAGATAGGCGACATTTATAACCTCGCGATGGATACTGCGCGCCGTGACCAAGAGGGCATTGCGCCGGTACAGCAGACGCTCCATGAGATCGCCGCTATCTCCAACCGTGAGGACCTCTCCAAGATCCTCGGCGGCGCGATGGACTACCAGCTATGGGCGATGTACGTCGATGCCGACGCAAGGAACAGTTCGATGAATATCCTGAACGAGTACCAAGCCGGTTTCTCGCTCGGAGAGAAAGAGTATTACCTCGATACCGACGAGCAGACCACCTCTATCCGTAACGCGTATGTAGCGTACGTAGAGAAGATGTTCGGGCTCTTCGGGTTTGAGAACGCCGCAGAGAAAGCACAGACCGTGCTCCGCATGGAGACCCGTCTGGCAAAAGCGGCATACAGCAATGTCGAACTGCGTGACCCGCAGCGGAACTATAACAAGATGTCCGTAGCCGACCTGCAGGCTCTCGTGCCGCAAGTGGATTGGAAGGCCTATTTCGGTGCGCTGGGAGTAGAACTCGACAGCCTCTCTATCGGCCAGATTCCCCACCTGCAGGAAGCCGGTAAGATGTTAGCCGACGAGCCTCTGGAGGATCTCAAGACTCTCTTCAGTTGGCAGGTCATCGAGGGCGCTTCCTCCTTCCTGACGACGGAGATCTATATGACCTCGTTCGATTTCTACGGCAAGGTGCTCTCCGGTCGCGAGGAGCCGAGCCCGCTGTGGAAACGCGCCGTAGGTATCGTCAACGGTACGCTCGGAGAGGCGGTAGGACAGATGTACGTCCGGAAATATTTCCCCGAGGAGAACAAGGAGCGCATGCTCGCACTCGTACATAACCTCCAGAAAGCACTCGGTATCCGTATCGAAAACTTGGAGTGGATGTCACGCGAGACGAAGGACAAAGCCCTTGAGAAACTGAACGCCATGACCATCAAGATCGGCTATCCCGACACATGGCGCGATTATAGCAAACTCGACATCAATGCCGAGGACACCTATTATGCCAACCTCCAGCGTGCCGCTAAGTTCGAGCAGGAGTACAGCCTCTCGTTCCTCGGCAAACCCGTGGACAAAGCCAAATGGTACATGACCCCGCAGACCGTCAATGCCTACTACAACCCGTCGTCCAATGAGATTTGTTTCCCTGCCGGTATTCTGCAATACCCGTTCTTTGACATGAGCGCGGATGATGCCTTCAACTACGGTGCTATCGGTGTGGTGATCGGTCATGAGATGACCCACGGGTTTGACGATCAGGGATGCCAGTTCGACAAGGACGGTAACATGGCTAACTGGTGGACTGCAGAGGACAAAGCAGCCTTCGACGCCCGCACCAAAGTGATGGAAGAGGCGTTCAACAAGATTGAGGTAGCTCCGGGCGTACACGCTAACGGCGCCTTCACGCTGGGCGAGAACATCGCTGATCACGGCGGTTTGCAGGTGTCGTACCTCGCTTTTACCCTCAATGAGGAAGCCAAGGCGGAGAAAGACCGTCTGCAGACGCGCGACGGTTTCACGCCGGCACAGCGTTTCTTCCTGGCTTACGCCAATGTATGGGCGGGTAACATCCGTCCCGAGGAGATCCTCAACCGCACAAAGAGCGATCCTCACTCCCTCGGCCGCTGGCGTGTGAACGGCGCTCTGCCGCAGATCAACGCCTGGTATGAAGCATGGAACGTAACGCCCGAATCCCCGATGTATGTAGCACCGGAGAACCGCGTCTCCATCTGGTAATCAGGACATAAGACATCTTTCTTATACCAAAACGGACCTCTCGTCGGGGTCCGTTTTGCGTAAAAAAATAAGAGAAAAATACGCGCGTGCTTGCATATATCAAAAAAAAGCAGTAAATTTGCACCCGCAACCGGTTTGGAGGGAATCGTGCCCTTGGGCTACGAACCGGAGCGAGATAACCATAGAGCGATCATTAACCAAACACAAAATAATATGATACTTGACAAATTAGAGAACGCCGACAGGTACTTCGATTGCGTACCGGGCTTCGAACAATTCATGAAATTCTACAACGAGAACGACTTAGAGGAGATGCCGGCGTGCAAGATCTTCCTGGACGGTAAGAACCTATTTGTAAACATCAACGATTTCAAGGGCAAAGAGGAGGCCAAGTGCCGCATGGAAGCCCACCGCGACTACCTGGATATCCAGATTCCTCTGGGCGACGATGAAGTAATGGGATGGAAGGCCCAAGTGGACTGTCAGGAGATCATGCAGGAGTACGACGAGGGCAAGGACGTAGAGTTCTATGCCGACAAGGCTACCGCCAAGTTCACCGTACCGGCAGGCCATTTCGCAGTTTTCTTCCCCGAGGATGCACACCAGCCGGGTATCGCTCCGGGCAAGGAGTACCGCAAGCTCATCGTCAAAGCGAGAGTAGATTGATAGACAAAGGACAAAATACCATCAAAAACACAAATAGTATGGCAACGAATGTAAAACATCTGAAGATAGTTGAGCGCGATCCGTACCTGCAGCCCTACGAGGGTGCGCTGCAGGCTCGCGCAGAGTACGCCGCCCGCAAAGAGAAAGAACTAACACGAGGCGAAGGGGAAAAGGCGAAAGGCAATACAGCCCTTGCCGACTGGGCAAGCGGATATTTGTATTTCGGTCTACACCATGTCAAGGGACAAAATGACAAAGTACAAAGTACAAAAGGGTATTGGGTACTGCGTGAGTGGGCGCCAAACGCCACGGCTATCTATATCAAGGGCGATTTCAATAACTGGCAGAAAGATGAGGCGTACCGCTTGCAGCCTGTGGGTAACGGCGTGTGGGAAGCCAAGTTGCCGGAGGACGCGATGCATCACGGGCAGTTGTACAAACTGTTAGTAGAGTGGCAGGGCGGTTACGGAGAGCGTATTCCGAGTTATGTACGCCGCGTGGTCCAGGACGAGAACACCAAGATCTTCTCCGCGCAAGTATGGGACGAAGAGCCTTATGTTTGGCGAAACCGCCAAACGGTAGAAAGTCGAAAGACAAAAGACCGTGCTTCGCACTCAAAGAAAGATGAGGCGCTGTTTATCTATGAGTGCCACATCGGTATGTCGAGTGCGGAGGAGAAAGTGAGCAGTTATGAGGAGTTCCGCCGCGACGTACTGCCGCGTATCGCCAAGCTCGGTTATAACTGCGTGCAGATCATGGCTATCCAGGAGCACCCGTACTACGGTTCGTTCGGATACCATGTATCGAATTTCTTCGCCGCCAGCAGCCGTTTCGGTACGCCGAACGAGCTCAAAGCGCTCATCGACGATATTCACGGCAGGGGTATGAAAGTGATCATGGACCTCGTACACAGCCACGCTGTGAAGAACGAGTTGGAGGGTCTCGGTAATTTCGACGGCACGCCGTATCAGTATTTCCACGACGGCGCACGCCGCGAGCACCCGGCATGGGACAGCCTCTGTTTCAACTACGGCAAGAACGAAGTACTGCATTTCCTGCTGAGCAACTGCAAGTTCTGGATCGACGAGTATGATTTCGACGGTTTCCGGTTCGACGGTGTGACCTCGATGATCTATCTCAGTCACGGTCTGGGCGAAGATTTCAACGGTTACGGCAGTTATTTCAACGGCAACGAAGACGGCGACGCCATCATGTACCTGACGTTAGCCAACAAGGTGATCCACGAGGTCAAACCCGACGCTATCACCATCGCCGAGGAGATGTCCGGCATGCCGGGTCTGGCAGCCAAGATAGAGGACGGCGGCGTGGGCTTCGACTACCGTTTGGCGATGGGTATTCCTGATTTCTGGATCAAGTACATCAAAGAGGTGAAGGACGAGGACTGGAAAGCCGGGCATATACTCTATGAGATGACCAACCGCCGCGAGGACGAGAAGACCATCTCCTACGCCGAGAGCCATGATCAGGCGCTCGTAGGTGACAAGACGATCATCTTCCGCCTCGTGGATTCCGACATGTATTGGCATTTCGAGCACGGTCACTCCACCTATATGGCAGACCGCGGTATCGCGCTCCATAAGATGATCCGTCTCATAACGGCATCCACCATCAACGGCGGTTACCTGACCTTCATGGGCAATGAGTTCGGTCATCCGGAGTGGATTGATTTCCCGCGTGAGGGCAACGGCTGGAGCTACAAGTATGCCCGCCGCCAGTGGGGATTGGTAGATAACCCGAACTATTTCTTCTCGGACCTCAACCGCTTTGACGAGGCGATGGTTCACCTGCTCAAAGAGCACCTGCTCATGCAGGAGCCGACGGCGGAGGAGAAGAAATACAACGTAGGCCGCCACCTGCCGTGGGTAATGAAATGGTGGGACAACGAGGGTGACCAAGTAGTAGCCTACTCCCGCGGCGAGTTGCTGTTCATCTTCAACTGGAACGGCCAGAAATCGTTCAGCGACTACGGCATGCTCGTGCCGGAAGGCAAATACAAAGTGGTGCTCAATACCGATGCGAAGGAGTTTGCGGGCTTCGGCCTGAGCGACGACTCCGTAGAGCATTTCACGGAGCACGACGACCTTTACGCCAAGGACGGCAAAGGCTGGCTCAAGATGTATCTGCCGGCAAGAAGCGCAGTGGTATTAAAGAGGGAGTAAACAGACCGTGGCAAAGCCACTCAAAGTAGAAAGACCGTCCGCCGCAGCGGACTCAAAGTAGAAAGACAAAAGATATGAAAAAACAATTATTTATACTGCTGGCGGCAGCGTTAGCTTTCGCTAGCTGCGGCAACAAGAGCGGTAAGAGTGCCGAGAGTACAGATACCGTTGTGGTAGTAGAGGAAGTGGTCGTACCGATGGGGATCACTGAAGGTGCGTACTTCACGGATATCATGGGCGTGACGCCCGAAGGCGCCGAGTTAGCGTTGAGCGAACTGGTAGGTCAGACAGACTACGTGCTCGTTGATTTCTGGGCTTCGTGGTGCGGTCCCTGCCGTCGTTTCATCCCGGTGCTCAAGGAAATGTACAACTCCATGCCGGAGGGCAGACTGCAGATCATCAGTTGCTCCGTGGACCAGGAGGAAGCCGCATGGCGCGCTGCGCTGAGCGAGGAGCAGATGCCCTGGCCGCAGATGCGCGAGGACGAGGCACACCCCTGTTCCGATGTCTATAACGTGCAGTTTATCCCGCATACCGTGCTCATCGACCGTGACGGTACTATCGTGGGTGTGAACCTCGAGGAACCGGAGATCCAGGAGATCTTATTTAATTGATATTTGAAATTTGATATTTGATATTTTATGCGAGTAATTATCGAACCTTCGTATGACCTGCTGAGCCAGTGGGCAGCGAACTATGTAGCAAAACGAATCAACGAGTTTGAACCCAAAGAGAGTGCGCCGTTCGTACTGGGTCTCCCCACCGGCAGTTCACCGCTGGGTATGTACCGTGAGTTGATCAAACTCAACCAAGCAGGCAAAGTGTCCTTCCGCAATGTAGTGACCTTCAACATGGACGAGTACGTCAACCTGCCGGAGGACCACCCGGAGAGTTATCATAGCTTCATGTGGAACAACTTCTTCAGCCATATTGACACTCGCAAGGAGAACGTGAATATCCTCAACGGCAACGCCCCTGACCTCGCTGCCGAGTGTGCGCGCTACGAGGAGAAAATCAAAAATATCGGCGGTATCCATCTGTTCCTCGGCGGTATCGGTCCTGACGGTCACATCGCCTTCAACGAGCCGGGCTCGTCGCTGACCAGCCGCACGCGTAAGAAAGAGCTGACGACCGACACGATCATCGCCAACAGCCGTTTCTTCGAGAACGACGTGAACAAAGTGCCGAAGACGGCTCTAACCGTAGGTGTAGGTACCGTGATGGACGCCAAGGAAGTGCTGATCATGGTGAACGGTCATAACAAAGCCCGTGCCCTGCAGCACGCCATCGAGGAGCCGATCAGCCACATGTGGACTGTTTCCGCCCTGCAGATGCACCAACACGGCATCATCGTTTGTGACGAGGCAGCCTGCGAGGAGTTGAAACTCGGCACCTTCAAGTATTTCAAAGACATCGAGAAGAACAACCTCGATCCCAAGACGCTTCTCTAAATTACGAATTAAAAATCAAAAATTACGAATGCTGGAGATATATAATTCTCTGACCCGATTCAAAGAGACCTTCAAGCCGTTGCACGAAGGGCATGTGGGTATGTATGTGTGCGGTCCGACCGTATATGGCGATGCACACCTCGGACATGCGCGTCCGGCAATCACGTTCGATGTGCTCTACCGGTATCTGCAGTACTTGGGCTACAAGGTGCGTTACGTACGTAACATCACGGATGTAGGCCATTTGGAGCACGACGCGGATGAGGGCGAGGACAAGATAGCCAAGAAAGCCCGGCTGGAGCAGCTGGAGCCGATGGAGGTAGTGCAGTATTACACCAACCGCTACCACCGCGACATGGCGGCACTCAATGTGTTGCCTCCGTCAATCGAACCGCACGCCTCGGGACATATCATCGAGCAGATTGCCTTTGTGCAGAAGATCCTCGACCGCGGGTACGCCTACGTGGCGAACGGTTCGGTCTATATGGACGTGGAGAAATACGCCAAGGACTATCCGTACGGCAAACTATCGGGCCGCAACCTCAATGATATTGTCACTGAGACCCGCGAGCTGGACGGTCAGAGCGAGAAGAAGCACAGTTATGACTTTGCCCTCTGGAAGAAAGCGAGCCCCGAACATATCATGCACTGGCCGAGTCCGTGGAGCGAAGGTTTCCCGGGATGGCACATGGAGTGCTCGACGATGGGCACCAAGTACCTGGGCGAGCAGTTCGACATCCACGGGGGCGGACTGGACCTCATTTTCCCGCACCACGAGGCGGAGATAGCACAGAGCTGCGCGGCACTGGGCAAGGAGTCGGTACACTACTGGATGCACAATAACATGATCACCATCGCGGGTAAGAAGATGGGGAAGAGTTACAACAACTTCATTACCTTAGAGCAGTTCTTCTCCGGCAAGCACGAGCTCCTGTCGAAGCCTTTCGGTCCGATGGTCATCCGTTTCTTCATTCTCCAGGCGCACTACCGCTCGACGGTGGATTTCTCGTCCGAAGCACTGGAGGCAGCGGAGAAAGGGCTCCAGCGTCTGCAGGAGGCGTATCAGAGACTGCAAAACCTCACCCCAACCCTCTCCTCAGGAGAGGGAGTTTCTCTTCGAGGGATAGCCGATCTGCGTCAGCGCTGCCAAGAGGCGATGGACGATGATCTGAATACGCCGTTCGTCATTGCTGCGCTGTTCGATTCCGCCAAGGCTATCAACACCGTTTGGGACGGCAAGGGCACGATCAGCGAGGCAGACCTCGCCGAACTGCGCGATGTATGGAAGACCTACGCGATCGATATATTAGGACTGCGGTTAGAGGAAGCCGGTTCCGGCGATGACAGCCAGCTCAAAGCCTTCCACGGCGCCATCGATCTGCTGCTCGGTATCCGTCTGCAGGCGAAGCAGAACAAGGATTGGGCGACCTCCGACAAGATCCGTAATGAACTGACCGGACTCGGTTTCCAAATCAAAGACACCAAAGATGGCTTCGAGTGGAGCATATAAAAGAATAAGGAGTAAAGACCGCTCCGCTCCAAGAGTAAAGACTTATTTGTGTCTGCTGATACATTTAAGTCTTTATTCCTTATTCTTTATTCCAATAGTCTCATGCAGTCACCCGACGCAAGAGACGGTCATAACAGAGGACAGCCTCGTCTGGTACCCCGGGCGTACGTTCAGCTACAAGACCAAGTTCAACGACCTGCAGAGCAAGCAGCACGCCGTGGCATCGCATATCGGTCTGAGCCGTCCGCCCAAGGACCGCGATGACGCCGCCTCGATGCGCAAGCAGTTGGTGGAGATCAAGACGAACGAGAACTATATCGTCGATTCGCTCACCCACTCCGTGCCTTTCCTGATTCCCTCGGCGGCACGTGAGCTGGAGTCCATCGGCGCCGAGTGGGCGGATATCCTCGCCCGCAACGGACTACCCCACTACCGGTTCTACGTGACCTCCGTTCTCCGCACACAGGAAGATATCAAGTACCTGCAACGGAGCGGAAACATCAACTCCGTCACGCAGTCCTGCCACTGCTATGGCACGACGTTCGACCTCGCGTATATGCGTTATGATAAGGTAACGCGCACACGTATGTACATGCACGAGGACAACTTAAAACTAGTACTGGGACAAGTGTTGCTGAATCATCAGCGGGCAGGAAAAATCTACGTCAAGTACGAGTGGAAACAGTCCTGCTTTCATATAACGGTGAGGGAGTAACTAACCTCACCCCGCCCCTCCCCTCAAGGGGAGGGAGAAAAGGTTTATTTTGTACGCGTTTTGTCGCAGACGGAAAGAAGTTCACAGGCGGAGCAGTCTTCTCCGTCTGTTTTTGTCTCGCAGTCCTCTTTGGAATTGAGGGGAGCATCCTTCGGCTTCTTCTTCGCTTTCAGACGCTCATTGATCTCCGTGAGGGTGAGGACGATGAGTCCTAATATGATAAAAGCAATCAGTGCTTTCATTCGTAATCCTCCTCCACGCGGTCTTCTTCGATGACGAGGTTGTCGATGATGAACTGCTGACGCTCGGTGGTGTTTTTACCCATGTAATACGCCAGCAGATCCTTCACGTTATCCTCCTTGCGGAGGTTCACCTGGTCGAGACGGATGCCCTTGCCGATGAAGCCCTTGAACTCATCGGGAGAGATTTCTCCCAGACCTTTGAATCGGGTGATCTCCGGCGATTTGATCTGATTGATCGCCGCAATCCTCTCCTCCTCGGAGTAGCAATAGATAGTCTGGTTCTTGTCCTTCACGCGGAAGAGCGGGGTCTGGAGAATATAGACGTGCCCCTTCTTGACCAGATCGGGGAAGAACTGGAGGAAGAAAGTCAGCATCAGCAGCCTGATGTGCATGCCATCGACATCGGCATCGGTAGCGATGATCACTTTGTTATAGCGCAGTTCATCGAGTCCGTCCTCTATGTTCAGCGCCGACTGGAGGCAGTTGAACTCCTCGTTCTCATAGACCACCGATTTGCTCAAACCGTAGCTGTTAAGCGGTTTACCACGAAGGGAGAACACCGCCTGGGTGCGCACGTCTCGGCTCTTGGTGATGGAACCTGATGCGGAGAGACCCTCGGTGATGAAGATGCATGACTCGAGCCGGAGATCATCGTCTGCGTCCTTGGCGGACTTGACGGGTTTGGTGTCGTTGAGGTGTATCTGGCAGTCCCGCAGCTTGGGATTGTTGACGAGGTTCTTCTTCGCCCGCTCCCTCGCCGCCTTGGTCACACCGGCTATCGCCTTGCGCTCCTTCTCGGAATCCTGTATCTTCTGGAGCATGATCTCCACTGTCTGCGGGGTCTTGTGGAGGTAGTTGTCGAGCTGCTGCTTGACGAAATCATTGACGAACTTATTGACGGAGATGCCCCCTGTCGGGCTCATATCTTTGGAGCCCAGTTTGACTTTCGTCTGGGACTCGAAGACGGGTTCCTCTACGTTGATGGCTATCGCGCCAACCACGCCGTTGCGGATGTCCGCGAGCTCCTGGTTCTTGTTGAAGAACTCCTTGATGGTCCTGCCGATCGCCTCGCGGTACGCCGCCTGGTGAGTACCGCCCTGGATGGTGTGCTGACCGTTGACGAACGAGTAGTACTCATCGCCGTTCTGGTCGGTGTGGGTCAGCGCAATCTCTATATCCTCGCCCTTGAGGTGGATAATCGGGTACAGCGGACTGACCGTCATGTTCTCCGTCAAGAGGTCCAACAGACCGTTCTTGGAGGTGTATTTCTTACCGTTATAGACGAGCGTCAGACCCGTATTGAGGTAGGCGTAGTTGCGGAGCAGTTCCTCGATGTAGTCGTCGCGGAAATGGTAGTTCTCGAAGAGCCCTTTGCTGTCGTCCGGTACAAACTCAATGACCGTACCTCGGCGCTCGGGACCATTGTAGTCGAGGATACCGGTATCAGAGGTCAGTTTGCCCTGCGCGAACTCCGCCCGACGGGTCTTACCGTCGCGGAAAGACTCTACGGCGAAGAAAGAGGAGAGGGCGTTCACCGCCTTCGTACCGACACCGTTCAGACCCACGGATTTCTTGAAGGCCTTGGAGTCGTACTTGCCGCCGGTGTTGAGCACCGAGACGACTTCCACCAGTTTGCCCAACGGGATTCCGCGCCCGTAGTCACGCACGCGTACACGACCGTCCTGTACGTCCACCTCAATCACCTTGCCTTCGCCCATGCGGAACTCGTCGATGGAGTTGTCGATAGACTCCTTGATGAGCACATAGATACCATCGTCGGAGTGACTGCCGTCGCCCAACTTACCGATATACATACCCGGTCTACGCCGGATATGCTCCATGTCATCGAGGTGGATAATGTTCTCGTCGCCGTAGTCCACGGCCGCCAAGTTTATTTCTGTTTCTTCTGCCATAATTCGATTATATATTGTTTCGCCGCCTCGTACTCGTTCGGGATGATACCGTCGAGTATCGCGTCTTTGACGGCGGCTTTCAGTTCGCCCACGAGCGAGCAGGGCTCCAAGTGGAACATCTCCATGATCTCATCTCCCTTCACCGGCGGCTGGAAATTACGGATCCTGTCCCGCTCCTCCAGCTCCACCATCTTCTGCCGCACGAGCTGGTAGTTATGATGGTACCGCTCCACTTTCTGCTCGTTGCGGGAGGTGATATCCGCGTCGCAAAGGAGCATCAGATCATCTATGTCGTCGCCCGCCTCGAAGAGCAGTCTGCGTACTGCGGAGTCCGTCACCGTGTCCTCGATGAGGTTGATCGGCCGCATGTGGAGGTCCACCATTTTCTTGACGTACTCCATCTTCTCGTTGAGCGGCAGTTTCATCTTGGCAAAGATCTTCGGTACCATCTTCGCGCCGATATAATTGTGGTTCCGGAATGTCCAGCCCGCCTGCGGATCCCAGGCTTTTGACCGGGGTTTGCCGATGTCGTGCAACAGAGCCGCCCAGCGGAGCCATAACAGACCGCCGTCCGATTCCGCTACGTTGTCCAACACTTTGAGGGTATGGTAGAACACATCTTTGTGCCCCCTGCCTTCTTTTACCTCGACGCCTTTGAGGGCAGCCAGTTCGGGGAAGATGAGGGGCAACAGACCTGTCTTGTCGAGCAGTATCCATCCCTCCGAGGGACGGCGGCTCATCATGATCTTATTGAGTTCCTCGGCGATCCGCTCCTTGGTGATGATGCCTATGCGTTCCTTATTACGCGCGATAGCGTCAAAGGTCTCTCCGTTGAGGTTGAAGCCCAGTTGGGTGGCAAAACGGATGGCACGCATCATACGCAGCGGGTCGTCGCTGAACGTGATATCGGGATCCAGCGGCGTCTTGATGATACAGCGCTCCAGATCGCCTATGCCGTCAAACGGATCGAGCAACTCGCCGTAACGGTCCTTGTTGAGACAGATAGCCATGGCGTTGATGGTAAAATCCCGGCGGTTCTGATCCTCCTCCAGTGTCCCGTCCTCGACGATTGGGTTGCGGCTGTCGCGGGTGTAGCTCTCGCGCCGGGCGCCAACGAACTCCAGCTCCATTCCCCGTTTCTTCACCTGCGCCGTGCCGTAGGTCTTAAAGACCGCCAGATGGGCACCCTTACCGAGCCGTTTGGCTACCGCTTCCGCCAACAAAATACCAATACCGGAGTTCTCTCCCCCTTTAGGGGGCTGGGGGGCTACCACCACTACGTCGATGTCATCCGACGGCCGGTGCAGAAACAAGTCCCTTACCCAACCGCCGATTACATAGCACTCCAGCCCCAGCCGGTCGGCCTCTTCGCCCACCAGATGAAGTACAGGATTATCTATTTTAGGATCCGTGATATTCATAATTTGTAAAATCGGGTGCAAAATTACAAAAAAAAAATGAAAAACGCAAGAAAAATTTGGTCAATTCAGAAAATTGTTGTACCTTTGCGCTGCTTTTCGTGTAAAAGCAGGTCATTATTTATTAACCCGGGCAGGGATTCGCGTAATCCAACGCCCACAAAACAACAACACAAATGGCAACAAAAATTCGTTTGGCTCGTCATGGTCACAAAGACTACGCTTTCTATCACATCGTAGTAGCCGACAGCCGTTCGCCGCGTGACGGCAAGTACATCGAGCGTATCGGTTCTTTCAACCCGAACACCAATCCCGCAGCAGTCATCCTCAATTTCGAGCGTGCACTCTACTGGGTTAACTGTGGTGCTCAGCCTACCGACACCGTTCGTACTATCCTTTCCAACGAAGGTGTACTGCTGTGCAAGCACTTGCAGGGCGGTGTAGCCAAGGGCGCATTCAGCCAGGAAGAGGCTCAGAAGCGTTTCGACGCTTGGAAAGCTCAGAAAGATGCTAAGGCCGGTAAGATCAGCCAGGCAGAGGCAGACAAGAAAGCCGCTGCAGCCAAGGCTCTCCTCGCACAAGAGGTAGAGACCAACAAGGCTATCGCCGCTAAGGTAGCAGAGAAGCGTGCCGCTGCTGCTGCAGAGCTCGCTGCTGCTGCACAAGAGGCTGCGCAGGAAGCTGCTGCCGCTGAGGCAGAGGCTAACGGCGAGGCTCCTGCTGAAGAAGCTGAGGCTTAAAATCGGAATATCGATATATCGACATATCGAAATACCGAAGAAAAGAAGTCCAAAACTCGTGTTTTGGGCTTTTTTTGTACCCTTTCATCCCATAATTCGCTAAACTTTCAACTTTTATTTGCGTATATGCAAAAATTGTTGTATCTTTGCACACTTTTTATGTCCAACTGACAAAATTGCAGCGTATCTATAAAAATATGGTTTCGGTCGGGGTGTTGCAGGTAGCCAACTACCTGATTCCTTTTTTGGTACTCCCTATTATCAGCCGTATTTTAGGTGCCACTCTCTTCGGGAGCGTCAGTTATGCGCAGAACATCATCTCGTATCTTACTTTGTTAGTCAATTTCGGATTTGAGTACTCCGCTACGCGGCAAATAGCATTGGCGGGCGAGAACAAAGAGGCTAAACGGCGTATATTCTGGGCGGTTCTGAGTGTAAAAGCCCTTTTGCTACTTCTCTCCTTTGCCATCCTGGCCATTTTGCCGCTTTTCATCCCGCGAATAACCGCAGACCCGGCGCTATATATCTACACCGCCCTTATCAATATCGGCATCGTTCTGTTCCCGACTTGGTATCTGCAGGGCGAGCAGCAGATGGATAAGATGGCTTGGGCTAATTTCTTCATCAAGCTCCTGGGAGCCGCTTTGGTACTGCTCCTTGTCCGCGAGGCATCGGCTTACCGGCTCTACCCGTTGTTGCTCTCTGTAGCAAGCATTCTGGTGGGCGGATGCGCATTGATTTATGTCATCCGTCATTTCGGTTTGGGTGGTTTTGTGTGCACGCGTGCTTCCTTGCGCGAGGTAGTCTCGCCCAGTTGGCCGATTTTCCTCAATAACCTCTTCGGCAGCCTTTATACTACGGTGAACATGACCCTGCTCGGTATATACGTAGCGGATAATATAGTAGGTTATTTCTCGGCGGCGCAGAAACTCGTCATGGCGCTGATCATGGTGGTTGTTCTGCCGGTTAGTATATCCGTCTTCCCAGAGATCAGTCGGCGGTTCGAGGAGTCCAAGGAGAGCGGTATAGCCTTTCTCAAACGCGCCATGTTGTATGCCGGTTCCGCTGCAGCGGTTGTCTCGCTCGCCACGTATCTCGTTGCCCCGTTAGCTATTCGTATCGTGTACGGCGCGGATTTTACCCCCGCCGTACAGATCCTACGATGGCTGTCTCCCATCCCCTTCCTCGTCATGACGGCTACCTTGCTTACCATACAAGGCTTATACGGCATAGGTCTGCAGCGTTATGCACCATGGGTCGGTTTCACTCTGGCGGTCGTCTGCATCACGATGAACATGATTCTCATTCCACGGATGGGAGTAGCCGCTGTATGTATCTCGTGGGTGGTCGCTGAGGTGTTGGAATGCCTGCTGTCGGGCACTATCTTATTCATCAAAGGAAGAAAGGAAACAACCGAATAATGGAGAACTACACCGCGCTCATAGTATTGGTGTCCATCGCTATCGGCCTTCTGGATTTGTTTACCGACCGCTGGCCGGTACTCCAGCGACAACTCTTCCCTATTGCGCTGTTGGGAATCTATACCCTATTCGTCATCATGTATTATTTTGGTCCTGATATATGGACTTACGTGCCACATTATGAGGAAATAGGCAGTTTCAGTAAAGAGTTGGCATTCCGCCGCAAGAACGGATTTGAGTTAGGGTACAACCTCTTTTGCAGCCTGATGAGTAGTATAGGGTTGAGTTATTGGGGGATGACTGTGGTAATCAAAACACTCTATTTCATTGCTATCTATCTTCTGCTTCGCCAACTGCCCCGCCGGCAAATGTTCTCATTAGCTTGTATTGTGTTGATTGATAGAGATTTGATTACGCATGAGAACCGTGAGTGCCTGGCAGTCTCATTATTCATTTTTATGGTGCTGCTACTGCAGAACCGGCAATACTTATGGGCAGTTCTTTGCGCTGCGGCAGCCATTTTGACGCACAAAACAGCTATTTTACCTATTGGAATCCTGCCCATCGGCATCTTCTTCTACCGTCATCGCCAGTCAGCTACTCTCTACACCATTCTGATCATACTGCTGATGGTGATCATGTTGTTGCCCATTCAGCGTATATCTGTGTCGGTGCTTCATCTTCTTCCCTTCCCGGATGTGTATATAGGCGCTCTACACCATCATTTGCAATTAGGACGACAATTCCAATTGATAGCACTTATCTATCTGGGTGTTTTATTGCTGATAAACATCTATATCAGTCGTACCGGACAGCAACATTACACGTGGGTTGCATATGTGGTGCTGGCAGGAATGGCTGTAGTTGTAGTCCTTTACCCGTACTATTTCCTTTTAGCGCGTATTCGTTCCTATTTTACGCCGATAGTGGTGTTTTATGTGGTTAAACTGGTGAGCGATAGTGAGCAAACTTATCATATTCCCTATGCCAATTTGGTCAAGCAGGCGTTGATGGTGCTGATTTTAGTTTATTACCTGCATTTTGCTATCAAGCTGGAGCGCTTCACTCACCAGCTCCATGCGCCGATAGCTCGTCCATGTACGATTTTCGAACTTCGTAACGCATCCCCGAAGCAGATTCGCGATCGGCAAATGAAGATAGCCTACCAGTATTGGCAACAGGATTATATGAAAGAGAAAGGCAACCGATTATAGAATTATGCTACACATCCTTTTATCGACATATAACGGCGATCGGTATTTATCCGAGCAACTAGACTCCATCTTGGCGCAGACATACACCGAGTGGCGGCTCTATATCCGGGATGATGGTTCCAAAGATGGGACGAAAGTCATCTTAAAGACGTATGCAAAGGCTCACCCGGAGCGGATTTTCATCGATGAAACCGAACCAAACGGGCTGGGGGCAATGCGTTCGTTTGAATACCTGCTGGCGCAACATGGCGATGCCGATTATTTCGCTTTTGCCGACCAGGATGATGTGTGGTTGCCCGATAAGATATCCTTATGTATGGAGACTATTCAGCAGGAAGAAGCGAAACATCCCGATAAACCGATTGTGGTACATACGGATCTCCGGGTGGTAGATGAGCAGTTGTGCGAGTTGTCGCCTTCCTTCTGGGCTTACGGAGGTATTCATCCCGAGATTCTGGATACGAACATCTATTATCTGGCAATCTGTAATAGTGTCACCGGCTGTGCGATGTTAATGAACCGCGCGGCGCGCGAAGCGGTACTACCTTTCCCCGCACATGTTTTCATGCATGACGCATGGATAGGTATCCGCGTATTGAGTACGGGCGGGAAGGTGCTTCCTATTCCGCAAAAGACCATCCTCTACCGCCAGCATGGAGATAATGTCTGCGGTGCGCAGCGCTACCGTTTCCGGCTGGATAACCTGCGTGAGAAATACCGGTGGGCAGTGCGTAGCTACCAGACGGGACACCCGCTTGTTTTCCATAATATAGCGCATTTCTTATACTGGAAAACACGCTATTTCTTCACCCTTCATACCCTGCGCGCCTCATGAAAATAGCCTTTCTCATACAAGATATATCAACTGAAGGCGGTACCGAGCGCACCACTTGCTGCTTGGCGCAGGAGTTGGCTCGGAGGGGGCACGAGGTGACGGTTGTCTCAGTCTTCCGCAACGAACCGGAACCGCATTATTCGGCTCGTGGCGTAGAGTTTGTCTATCTCACGGAGGATAGTTATACGTTGCAGGACAATGCTGCGGCTCGCCTGCGTAAGGTTTGGAAACAACGCCGAACGCTTCGTACCTGTACGGCATTGCAGGAGGCAGAGGTTATCATCTGTCAGAAGATTGCCGCTTCGTTCATGGCTTGGATGGCAGGTTTCGGATACAAAGCAATCGCCTGCGAACATTACCGATACGCCATGTACAATGCGCCTGTACGCCGATTAAGGAAGTGGCTCTATGGCCGCATGCAGGCAGTTGTCACACTTACCGAGAATGACCGTAAGGCTTTCTTGCAAAGCGGATTGAAGAACGTGTTCTGCATCCCTAATATGATTTCTATAACTCCGCACCCATACTGCGGCGAAGAATCCAAAAGGATCATCTCCGTTGGACGGCTTACTGCCCAAAAAGGTTACGATCTCCTGCTGAACGCCGTTGCGATGATTTCCGATGAAATGGGCGATTTCCATGTGGATATATATGGCGAGGGTGAGGATCGTCAGGCGCTGGAAAACCAATGTCGCCAATTGGGTCTCTCCAAACGCGTGCATTTCTGTGGATATAGCGCAGCTATCGAATCCGTCTATGCGGACAGCGCTTTCTACGTGATGAGTTCGCGGTTTGAGGGCTTTCCAATGGTTATATTAGAAGCGGCATCGAGTGGTCTGCCTATCGTCAGTTTTGATTGTCCGGAAGGGCCTGCGGTATTGCTACGGGACGGCGGAGGAATACTCGTTGAGAGAGAAAACGTACCCGCATTGGCACAAGCCATCCTGCGGATGATTCAAGACCCTGAGATACGCACTAAATACCATAAGGAGAGCGCGACTATCGTCGCACCCTATCAGCCCGAACGGATTGGTGCAAAGTGGGAAGAACTATTTAAGAATTTGAGTATATAAGATATGAACAATAATTTAGTATCTATCATTACGCCGTTGTATAACGGAGAGCGGTTTGTGGGGCAGACGATTGAGAGCGTGCTTGCGCAGACTTACACGGATTGGGAGATGATTATCATCAATGACGGCAGTAAGGACAACAGTCTCGCTGTAGCGGAGTCCTATGCCGCTAAAGACCCGCGAATCAAAGTCTTCTCGCAGCCCAACGGAGGAAGTGCCGCTGCGCGGAACAACGGTATTCGCCGTGCCGCAGGACGATACCTCGCCCTGCTCGATGCCGATGATCTATGGGAGCCTGCTTTCCTGGAGATGCAACTTGCTCTTATGCACGAGAAGAAATGCCAACTCGTTTATGGTGCGCACAAACGGATCGATGAGAACAACCACGAGATTCTGAAACCCTTCTTCCCGCCTGCGCACATCACCTATCGGAATCTGCTCTCCACCTGTTCCATCACCTGCCTCACCGCCCTCTACGACACCGTTCCGTACGGCAAGTTCTACCTCAACGAGAACTTCCGTTCACTCCGGGACGATTATGTCTATTGGCTCGAGATCATGAGGCATTGCCATGAGGCATACGGTAATCCTGCCATCGTCGGCAGTTATCGCATGAGTTCGAATGGCGTCACCTTCCCGCAATACAAAGTCTATCGCGAGGCGGAGAAACTATCCGTTCCCGTGAGCCTTTATTACCTCGCCTCCTGGGCATGGCACGGCTTCATCAAATACCGCAAATAATACTTTATAATATATGTTGAACATTACATTTTTAGTTCCTCCCGTTGTTGTCGGGACACATCCGGCAGAACGAAGTTCCGGATGTACACATGTGGTATATCCGACTCCCAATATATACGAACTGCAAGTAGCTGCGTGCGTGGAGCAATCTCACCGTGTGACGTATATCGACTGTATTAACCATCCGCAAACAATTGAACAATTTCTGACGCACGAGAGAACCGTTGATACGGATGTGTATTTGATGTGGACTGTCAATCTTTCAGTAGAAAATGATATTGAGATAACGCGTCAGTTGCACGCTGTATTCCCATCCAGGAAAGTAGTCTTATTGGGTCCCGGTGCCGGTTATTTCTACAAAAGATGTTTGGTGGATGAAGAGACCATCATTGTTCACGGAGAACCGGAAATAACGGTGATGGAATTACTTTCCAAAATAGAACTCCACGATGATTGGGGTGCTATTGATGGTATCTCTTACTTAACAAAAGGGGAGGTTCGCCGTACTAAAATGCGCGTTTTGATGAAAGACTTAGATGCGCTGCCTTTTCCCGCTCGCCATTTAGTATCTAATACTATATATCGGAACCCCAAACTGAAGATTACCCCTTATACTACAATGGTTACCTCTCGCAACTGTCCGTTCAGATGTATCTACTGTGTGCCGAGTTCGCTGACTTTTGCCAGAGAAATCGAATATAAGGAGTATAATCACCGCAAGCCTCCAATCTCTTTCCGTTCTCCTGAGAAAGTTGGAGAAGAAATTCGTCTTTTGCACCAACAAGGTATTCGGGCTATTGGATTCATGGACGATAACTTTATATGGAATGAGCAGCGTACTGCTGCTATCTGCAATGTATTGCGAGAGACCGGCATTGTATGGGGGTGTCAAGCTCGTGTAGATGCAATCACAGAACCCATTGCTGAGCTATTAGGACAATCCGGGTGTATGTATGTTGATCTGGGTGTAGAGTCTTTTAATGATGAGATATTGGAATACATTCACAAAGGCATTACCAGCGCGCAGATACAGAAATATAAAGTGCCTGTTAAACTCAACATTCTGATCGGTACCAGTCCTATTGAAACAAAAGAGACCATACGTGATACTATCCGCAAAGCGAAGAAATTAAAAGTGGATCAATTGATGATTAATATTGTTTCTCCGTTCCCGGGAACGCAGTTCTACCAAATGGCATTGGATAACGGGTGGCTGAAGGACGGAGAATATGTGCCTACGGATGTGCAGCGTGAGTCGATTTTGAATTATCCGCATCTTTCATACAAAGAGATGGAGCACTTACTATTCGTTTCGAATCTTAGTTATTTCCTTTCTCCGCGTTTTGTATGGAAACAAATGCGTAAGTTCCGTTCATGGTCGGACTTCACACATGCTTTCCGTTCGCTTAAAATCAAGTTATTCGGATGAGAATCAAGACCTCCTATATTATTATTACTTGGAATGGCAAATCTCTCTTGCAGAATTTGCTTCAATCCATGACTAACCAGCTGAAAAGGGATGATATAGAAGTCATTGTGACAGATAATGGTTCTACGGATGGCACGGTGCAATGGATTCAACAGGAATATCCCGATGTCCATCTTATTTTACTTCCTCAAAACAAAGGGGTTGCGTATGCTCGGAATAAGGCGTTAGCGGCTGCTAAGGGCAAATACCTGTTGATTTTGGATAATGATATTTGTATTACAGACCAAGCAATATTTGGGTTGGAAGAGTATATGGATTTGCATCCTGAGGTGGGGATGGTCGGATGCAAACTTCTGTACCCGTCCGGTGAACTGCAGGAGAGTTGTAAACCCTATCCGGGTATATGGCAGAAAATCAAGCATGTCCTTTTCCCTTCTGTTTCTACTATGGCATATGCTAAACAGATTGAAGAAGGAAAGCCATTTGAGCCAGACTATCTGATAGGCGCATGCCAGATGGTTAGAGCCGATGTATATCATAAAATAGGTCCGTTAGACGAGCATATTTTCTATGGCCCCGAAGATTGTGATTATTGTATCCGAGTGCGGTGTGAAGGACTGAAAGTGGTGTATATACCATACGTATCAATGGTTCACCATTGTCAAAGAAAAACGACAACACGTCCTTTCTCAAAATTAGGAAGGGAGCATATCAAAGCACTCTTCTATTTTTATTGGAAGCATAAGAGATTATAATCCAGGATAATATGCTTAATATTTCCATCATGTTATATCGCCCACAATGGGAGCAGGAGGTGCTGCCCCTTGTGAAAGAACTGCTGCGGGTGAAGAACCTGCGGAAGATATACCTGCTGGACAACACCGAGCCGGAGTACCGCAAGACGGAGACCGTCGCGCAGAAAGCGACCCTCGCCACCCAGTTCGGCACCTCTAAATTGCGCTACATGCCCATGGGTGAGAATATGGGTTACGGGCGAGCGCATAATATCGCCCTGCGCGAGAGTGCCTACTATCAGACGGAGTTGCACCTCGTCATGAACAGCGACATCCGCGTCAAGGCGGAGGATATAGACGCCATGCACGATTGGATGCTCGCCCACCCCGAGGTAGGTCAACTCATGCCGAAAGTGCTCAATCCGGACGGCACACAGCAGTACCTCGCCAAGAGACTCCCGGCTCCGATAGACGTCTTCGGGCATCGGTTCCTGCCGGCGTGGCTGATAGCGCGGCGCAACAGGCGGTACGAACTGCGCGACATGGATCTGAGCCGTCCCGTCAACGCGCCGTACCTCAGCGGCTGTTTCATGCTCCTGCGTACCAAGGCGGCTGTGGAGGCTGGGCTCTTCGACGAGCGGTATTTCATGTACCCCGAGGACATTGATCTCACGCGCACTATCCACCGCAACTACCTCACGCTCTATTACCCCGCATGGACGATTGTGCATGACCACGCGCGCTCGTCCTATAAAGACAAACACATGCTCCGGATTCATATCCAGAACATGTGCCTGTATTTCAACAAATGGGGATGGCTCTTCGATCGCGAACGTCACACATTCAATAATCTGTAGGTCAGGTATCCTGTATAGACGAGTAGCAGGATTGCTCCGCCCCAACGCTTGATCTCGCGCTCGTGGTTGGTCTTGACGAAGAGCCAGACGAGGATACTTCCCACAGCGGCTGTCCATGCGTCTAATTCAATGCCTTCGTACGCCGGCAGCGGACGGACTACCGCACTCATTCCCAACACAAAGAACACATTGAAGATATTCGAGCCCACTACGTTTCCGAGGGCTATATCGGAGTTGTGCTTCGTTGCCGCCATGACCGAGGTTGCCAGCTCCGGCAGCGAGGTACCCAAGGCGACGATGGTCAGACCGATGATCGCCTCACTCACGCCCAGACGGGTAGCGAGATCGACGGCGCTCTTCACAATCAGTTCGCCGCCGACTACCAATCCCACGAGACCGCCAAGGATCAAACACAGCGCCCTACGGGTACTTATCTCCCCTCCCTTCAGGGAGGGGTCTGGGGTCGGCTCTTCCAGTTCCTCCGGGTGGTCCTTCGCGTGGCGGAAGGTGTTATAGAGGAAGTAGCAGAACATGAGCAGGAGGATGATTCCGCCCATGCGGCTGATGCCTTTTTCATCCTCACCGAAGGGCGAGTTGACCGCTACAAAAGCGAACACCAGGATACCTGCGATAATGGACATTGGGATGTCAAAATCACGACTCCTTTTCTGCGAGACGACGGGATACACGAGTGCCGTCAGACCCAAAATCACCAGGGTATTGATGATATTCGACCCCAAGATATTGGTAATAGCGAGATCCGTTGTACCCTCCGCTACGGATACCATGTTCACCACGAACTCAGGCATGCTAGTACCGAATGCTACTACGGTCAGACCGATCACTAAATCGCTGATCCCGAAACTCTTGGCGACAGCGGAAGCGCCGTCCACAAGCCAGTCGGCGCCTTTCACCAGCGCCACGAAGCCGAGTACGATCAGCACTGCGCCGACCCACCATCCGTAAGCCAATAAACTCTCTATCATACGTTAAACAAGAAATGCATTATGTCTCCGTCCTGAACGAGGTAGTCCTTGCCCTCGATGCCGAGTTTGCCGGCGGCACGGCATTGCGCCTCGCCTCCGAGTGCCACGAAATCCTCGTATTTGATGACCTCGGCACGGATGAACCCGCGCTCAAAATCCGTGTGGATAACACCGGCACATTGCGGTGCTTTCATGCCCTCGCGGAAAGTCCATGCGCGCACCTCGTCCGAGCCCGCGGTGAGGAACGTGCGGAGTTTCAGCAGCGCGTACGCCGCCTTGATAAGCCGGTTCACACCACTCTCCTCCAGTCCGATCTCCTCAAGGAACATCTGCCGCTCTTCGTAGCTCTCTAACTCCGCTATCTCGCTTTCTATCTTCGCCGCGAGGACAAGCACTTGTGCGTCCTCGTCCTTGACAGCCTCACGCACCTGCTCCACATAAGCGTTGCCGCTCACCGCCGAACCTTCGTCCACGTTGCACACGTACATGACGGGTTTGTTGGTCAGCAGGAACAGGTCCTTGGCTGCTGCCTCCTGCTCTTTGTTCTCCAGCTCTACGGTGCGGGCGTTCTTGCCCTGACTCAACGCCTCGCGGTACTTGACGAGTACCTCCAACTGCAGTTTCGCGAACTTGTCACCGCCGGCTTTGGCAGCTTTCTCGCATTTCTGGATACGGCTCTCAACGGTCTCGAGGTCCTTGAGTTGCAGCTCGGCGTCGATGATCTCTTTGTCGCGCACGGGATTGACCGAACCGTCCACATGAACCACGTTCTCGTCATCGAAACAGCGCAGCACATGAATGATGGCGTCCGTCTCGCGGATGTTCGCTAGGAACTTGTTTCCGAGGCCTTCACCCTTGCTCGCACCTTTCACCAAACCCGCAATATCCACGATTTCAACGGTGGTTGGGATCACGCCGCGCTCCGGCTTGCATATCTCGCCGAGTTTGATGAGCCGCTCGTCCGGCACGGTAATCACGCCCACGTTCGGCTCAATCGTGCAGAACGGGAAATTGGCGCTCTGCGCCTTGGCGTTACTAAGACAGTTAAAGAGGGTACTCTTGCCCACATTAGGCAACCCTACTATTCCACATTGTAAACTCATTTACTATTTAATAATTTTACGATTTAACAGTTTAAGCGGCATTTGTTGCCGAATCAGCCTGCAAAGGTACTGCTTTTTTTGCATATATGCAAGTATGCGCACGCTTTTTCCGATAAATAATGATTTTTTTGATGTGAAAAATTTGGATATTTGAAAAAAAAGTAGTATCTTTGCATCGGATTTCTAAAACCACCCGCCTATGCATGGCGGATTCGTAATTTCTCTTGATTTTTTGCTAAAATTAGTGCGTGATTAGTGCGCGATAAGTGGGAGATAAGTGCGCGATAAGTGCGTCATTTTTGGTATCAATGCCTCTGCTTTGAAACGCCATCCTCACTGATGAGCGTCAACACTTTATATAAGTTAACGTTATCCATTGCGAGTACAAAGATACAACATTTTTCTGAAATATGCAAATAAAACGGAAAAAAAACGCGCGCGCTTGCATATATCAAAAAAAAGTAGTATCTTTGCAGCGTAATTTAGTGACTTTAATCCTATGGCAAAAAAAGCATTGAACAAGTGGACCGCGCCGAAGAGCGTAGCTCCCGAGAAAATCATCCAGTTTGGTGAAGGTAACTTCCTCCGCGCATTCGTGGACTGGATCGTTTGGAACATGAACGCAAAGACCAACTTCAACGGTTCGGTAGCTGTTGTTCAGCCGATCGACAAAGGTATGGTGGAGTGGCTCAACGGTCAGGACTGTCTGTACCACGTGAACCTGCAGGGACGTCTGGACGGTAAGGCAGTGAACAGCCTCGAGCGTATCGACGTCATCAGCCGCGCGCTCAACCCGTACACCCAGAACTGGGCATTCATGGCGCTCGCAGAGCAGCCGGAGATCCGTTTCGTCATCTCCAACACTACCGAGGCTGGTATCACTTTCGATGACAGCTGCAAGTTCACCGACGCTCCCGCTTCTTCTTATCCGGGCAAGCTCGTTCAGCTCCTCTTCCGCCGCTATAAGACCTTCAATGGCGATCCGACCAAGGGTCTGATCTTCATGCCGTGCGAGTTGATCTTCCTCAACGGACACCACCTCAAAGACTGCATCCGCAAGTACATCGAGCTCTGGAAAGACGATTTCGGAGCAGACTACGAGGGCTTCAAGGAGTGGTTCGAGAAATACAACTACGTTTGCGCTACCCTCGTGGACCGTATCGTACCGGGCTTCCCGCGCAAAGACATCGCTGAGATCCAGGAGAAAGTGGGCTACAACGACAACCTCGTTGTGCAGGCTGAGATATTCCACCTCTGGGTTATCGAGAAACCGGAGAACATGTCCATCGAGGAGCTCGAGGCTGAGTTCCCGGCTAACAAGGCAGGTCTGAACGTCCTCATCGCCGAGAGCGAGAAACCGTACCACGAGCGTAAAGTAACCCTCCTCAACGGCCCGCACACCGTGCTTTCACCGGTAAGCTACCTCTCCGGTGTGAACATCGTTCGCGATGCTTGCAACCACGAGGTACTCGGCAAATACATCCACATGGTGATGTTCGACGAGCTGTTAGAGACTCTCAACCTGCCGAAGGAGGAACTGAAAGCTTACGGCGAGAGCGTATTAGAGCGTTTCAACAACCCGTATGTGGATCACCAGGTGACCTCGATCATGCTTAACTCGTTCCCGAAATTCGAGACACGCGACCTGCCGGGTCTGAAGGTTTATCTGGAGCGCAAGGGCGAGCTGCCGAAGGGCCTCGTGCTCGGTCTGGCTGCTATCATCGAGTACTACAAGGGCGGTACCCGCGAGGACGGTGCTCCGATCCAGCCGAACGACGCACAGGAGATCATGGATCTCTTGAAAGACCTCTGGGCTACCGGCGACACCCGCAAGGTGGCAGAAGGCGTGCTCGGTGCAACCGACATCATCTGGAAAGAGAGCAAAGAGGACCTCAATAAGATCCCGGGTCTGACCGACATGGTAGAGCTGTACCTCAACTCCATCGAGTCTGTCGGTATGCTCAAGACCGTTCAGCTCATGCTCGCTGCCAATAAGGTAGATGACGTGATTGCAAAGATCAAGAGTTTATTCTAATTAGACCGCTAACGCTGAAAGAATAAAGACCGCTAACGCTCAAAGTAGAAAGCCGCATGGTGCTTTGAGGTCACAATGTGACCGGTCTTTTGTCTTTCGACTTTCGACTGATATTATGACCAATATTCTGAAAATCAATCCGGCGGACAATGTGGTTGTAGCAATACAACCGCAATCAGCCGGTGCGGTTATTGAGGTGGACGGCAAGCAGATCACGGTCCTCGAGGACGTGCCCGCCGGACACAAGATAGCCATCAAGGATCTCGCGGAGGGCGAGAACGTGATCAAGTACGGTTTCCCGATCGGACATGCCAAAGAGGCTAAGAAAGCCGGTTCGTGGATGAACGAGAACAATATCAAGACCAACCTCGCCGGTCTGCTCTCCTACGAGTACCACCCCAAAGAGGTTGTGCTCAATATCCCCGACGAGAAACGCACGTTCATGGGCTACCGCCGCAAAGACGGTCAGGTAGGTATCCGCAACGAGGTGTGGATCATCCCGACCGTAGGTTGCGTCAACGGTATCATCGAGCGCTGTGCCGAGCGGCTGCGCCAGGAGACCGGAGCGGATAATATCTTCGCCTTCAAGCACAACTACGGCTGCTCGCAGTTAGGCGACGACCACGAGAACACCAAGAAGATCCTCCGCGACATGATTCACCATCCGAACGCCGGCGCTATTCTGGTAGTGTCCCTCGGATGCGAGAACAACCAGCCGGACGTCTTCCGTGAGTTCTGCGGCGAGATAGACGAGGACCGCGTGAAGTTCGTTGTGACCCAGAAGATCGAGGGCGACGAGGTAGAGTACTGCATGCCAATCCTGCGTGAGCTCTACACCAAGACCCAGCACGACAAACGTGTCGCTGTGCCCCTTTCCGAACTGCGCGTAGGTCTCAAGTGCGGCGGCTCCGACGGTTTCAGCGGTATCACCGCCAACCCGCTTCTCGGCATGTTCTCCGACTGGCTCGTAGCACAAGGCGGTACGACCGTTCTGACCGAGGTGCCGGAGATGTTCGGCGCAGAGACGATCCTCATGGACCGTTGTGCCAACCGCGAGCTCTTCGACCAGACCGTTTCCCTCATCAATGACTTCAAGGACTATTTCCTGTCCCACGGCGAACCGGTAGGCGAGAACCCGAGCCCGGGTAACAAAGCCGGCGGTATCTCCACGCTCGAGGACAAAGCCCTCGGTTGTACCCAGAAATGCGGTAAGTCCCTCGTACGCGGCGTGATGCCTTATGGCGAGCGGCTGCAAGTGAAGGGACTCAACCTGCTCTCCGCACCGGGTAACGACCTCGTGGCTTCGACCGCCTTGGCGTCATGCGGATGCCACATGGTGCTCTTCACCACCGGACGCGGTACGCCCTTCGGTACTTACGTTCCAACCATGAAGATCTCCACCAACTCGAACCTCTACAAGAACAAACCGAACTGGATTGATTTCAATGCCGGTGTGATTGCAGAGGGCGAACCGATGGAGGAGGTAGCCAAACGCTTTGCAGAGTACGTGATCGAGGTGGCTAACGGCACCCGCACGAACAACGAGAAGAACGGCTACCACGAGATCTCGATCTTTAAGAACGGTGTTACTCTCTAACCTGTTCTACCCACGCACCTGTCCGTTCTGCGGGAGGTATCTGAGCGACCGGCAACGGGCGGAAGAGCACGTAGAGTGGCTCTGCCCGGAATGCTGGATCAAGTTACCTCGCACGGAACAGGACAAGATGCGGGAGAACGGCACGGAGATGGCGCTGACGGAGGGTAAGACGGCCAACAAACGTGCACTCCATCTGGACCGCGCGGCAGCGTACCTCTTCTTCGAGAAAGAGCACCCGATCCAACATGTCATCCACCGGATGAAGTATGCGGACGAACCGGAGTTAGGTTTTTGGATGGGCAGACAGGCGGTGCTGGATTGGCGCGACGAGACGTTCTTCGACGACCTGGACGTAATCATCCCTATGCCGCTCCACCCACGGCGAATGCGGGAGAGGGGCTACAACCAGTCGGAGTACATCGCGCGCGGCATCAGCGAGATAACAGGTGTCCCTGTTGATACGACGCACGTCACCCGCATCAGGCACACTCCCAAACAAGCCAAACAGGACGGTGAGGGACGCAAGACGAATGTGGCAGGCGCCTTCGCCATCAACCATCCGGAACAACTATACCACAAGCGCATTATGGTGGTCGATGACCTGATTACCACCGGCGAGACGATGAAAGCTTGCCTGAGCACCATGAAGCCCTTCAGAGGGGCAGAGTTTTGCGTCTTTGCGCTGTGCAAAGCAAAATAGGAGACTAGGGAACTAGGAGACTAGGAAACTAGGAAAACATATTATGACAAAGAAATACGACTTTTTGATTATCGGCGGCGGTGTAGCCGGTCTGAGTTTCGCGCTGAAAGTAGCGCGGGCAGAGAAATACCGCATTGCCCTGTGCTGCAAGACCACGCTGGACGAAGCGAACACGGCTAAAGCACAAGGCGGCATAGCGTCCGTCACCAACCTCAAGGTGGACGACTTTGAGAAACATATCCACGACACCATGGTAGCCGGCGACTGGCTGAGCGATCCCGCCGCTGTGGAACAGGTAGTACGCAACGCCCCCAGAGGAATAGAGGAACTGGTGAACTGGGGTGTCAATTTTGATAAGAAAGAAGACGGCGCCTTCGACCTCCACCGCGAGGGAGGACACTCCGAGTTCCGTATTCTCCACCACGCCGATGACACAGGCGCGGAGATCCAACGCGGACTCATCGAGGCAGTACGTCGCAATCCTTATATAGAGGTACTGGAGAACCATTTCGCGGTGGAGATCATCACGCAACACCACTTAGGCGTGCGCGTCACCCGCCGCACACCGGATATCGAGTGCTACGGCGCTTATATCCTGAACCCCGAGACACAGAAGATAGACACCTACTTGAGCCGCATCACGCTCATGGCGACCGGCGGTACGGGTGCCGTATATGCCACGACGACCAACCCCGAGATAGCCACCGGCGACGGCATCGCCATGGTCTATCGCGCCAAGGGTCTGGTCAAAGACATGGAGTTCGTGCAGTTCCACCCCACCTCGCTCTTCAACCCCGCCGAGACCCACCCCGCCTACCTCATCACCGAGGCGATGCGCGGCTACGGAGGTATCCTAAGGCTGCCTAATGGCGAGGAGTTCATGCAGAAATACGACCCGCGGCTCTCACTCGCCCCGCGCGACATTGTAGCCCGCGCCATCGATAATGAGATGAAGATCCACGCGATTGATCATGTCTGCCTCGATGTGACCCACAAGGATCCCGAGGAGACCAAACACCACTTCCCTAATATCTACGCCAAGTGCCTCTCCATCGGCATTGACATCACCAAGGACTACATTCCTGTAGCCCCCTGCGCGCACTACATGTGCGGCGGAATCAAGGTCGATCTGGACGGACAGAGTACGATCCGCCGGCTCTACGCCGTGGGCGAGTGCTCGTGCACGGGTCTGCACGGCGGTAACCGTCTGGCGTCCAACTCGCTCATCGAGGCGGTCGTCTATGCCGACGCAGCCGCCAAGCACAGCCTCTCCGTCATCGAGGAGTACGATTTCAACGAAGCCGTACCGGCGTGGAACGACGAGGGCACACTCTCGAACGAGGAGCGCGTACTGATTGCACAGGACGTCAAGGAGGTAGGACAGATCATGTCCACATACGTGGGTATCGTGCGGTCGGATCTGCGTCTGCGCCGCGCATGGGAGCGACTCGACCTGCTCTACGAAGAGACCGAAGACCTCTTCCGCCGCGTGAAGGCGACCAAGGACATCTGCGAGCTGCGTAACATGATCAACGTAGGTTACCTCATCACCCGTCAGGCGCTGGAGCGCAAGGAGTCACGCGGTTTGCACTACTCAATCGACTACCCGCGGACCGATAACCACCATCCGCAAGAAGTATGGTAATTGTGCATTGTGAATTGTGAATTGTGAAAGCTATTTCCTTACATAGTATAGTGCCCGTGCGGGCAGAGGCGCGCGAGGGCGCGGAGCAGGAGACGCAGATGCTCTTCGGCGAACTCTGCACGCTGATAAGCCGTGAGCCCTCGGATGAAAGCCTTCCGCCCAAATGGTACCACGTACGGCTGGAGGCGGACGGTCAGGAGGGATGGGTCGATGCCAAGATGATTACCCCGATGACCCAAGACGAGTACACCGCTTACAGCGCCACGCTCAAAGACGCCGCCATAGTGGCGTTCCCGATGGCGTACGCCATGAGCGAGAACAACGGTCAGACCATCCCTCTCACCGCCGGCACACGGCTCGCAAAGTACGAACTACAAATCACGAAGGTCGAGGGTCGCGAAGCGCGCTTCGGGCGGTTCGAGGTTTTAGGTGTGGGTTTCCGCATTGACCCCAACATGGTCATCACCACGCCGCGTGAGTTGAACCAAGAGAACCTCCTGCAAGTCACCCGTTTCTTCCTCAACGTACCGTACCTCTGGGGCGGCAAGAACGCCATGGGCATGGACTGCTCGGGTTTCAGCCAGATCATCCTCAGCCTCTTCGGCAAGAAGCTGCTCCGCAACGCCTCCGAGCAAGCTACACAGGGACGCAAGATTGCCTCTCTGAACAAAGCCCAAGCGGGAGACCTCGTTTTCTTTGAAAAGCAAACCTCTCCCCAACCCTCTCCTCAAGAGAGGGAGCAAACCTCCCCCCATATAACCCACGTGGGTATCCTCATCGACTCCGAGCGCGTGATCCATTGCTCCGGACGCGTGAAGGTAGAGAAGATCGACGAGACAGGCATCTATAACATAGAACAAGGTGGCTATTCTCACCACCTTGTTGCTATTCGTCGTCTGTAAATTTACGAACTTTATTCCGCCCAGTAGATTTCTACCCTTCTGTCTTTGGACAGAGGGTGTTGCTGGGTGTTCTTATAGGACTCGGTCGCACCGTGACTGGTGACGATCATCTGGTCCTCGCGTACGCCCATGGCGCGCAGTTTGGCGGCTACCGCCTTCGCGCGGCGGAGGGCTAAGCGGCGGTTGTAACCGGGCTTACCCAGACGGCAGGCGTAACCGCTGATCTCCACCTTCTGATCCGGGTAATGACGCAGCTCTTTGGCAATCGCCGTGAGCACGTTCTTAGGTTGCAGAATAGGATCGGACTTATCAAGGTGGAAATAGACAACCGCCGCCAGTTTCTTAGCCGCAGCCGTCTTGACCGCCGGGTCTGCCTCCTCGCAGTTGATATAGATCGTGTCGTGCATGAAGACCGGAATCGGTACGCAGATCTCCTCGCAGATATTAATACCGTTCTCCTCAGCGATCTGCATGATCTGGAGGATAGCACGCTCACGCGGGTCGGTCAGATCTTCCGCGATAATCTCCTCGATAGGCTCCTCGACGGTGTCAACCGGTACGGGCTCCGGAATGGTGTCCACTACCGGCACGGAGTCCTGTGCCAGCTTACGCAGACGGCGCTGCTCGCGGTCATACTCCCGCTCGGCTTTCCTGCGGTTGGCGTTGATCTGTACCGTCACTTTCAATCCGGCGGACCAAGGGTGCAGCGACTCCACCTCGTTGGTACGCAGCACACCGTTGTAAGCAGTGGTGTACGGCATCGGGTACTCGCCCGCTTTCGTACCGTTGGCAAAACCAAGAGCCTGTGTAGCATGGCTGCTCTGCAGGTCGGTGAAATAATACGTACCATACGCAGAGATCGCCAGATCGATGCGCTGGGTAAGTTGGATAAGCATACCTAACTCCAGGTACGCTGCGTAGTTGATCAATCTCAGTTCGCCTCCGGTGGAGCCGACAAAAGAGTGGGTCAACGATCCGGCACTCTCCGGAATAGCAACATCATCAATGACCGTCGGTACATCCTGCATCTGCAAATCGAAATAGGGGTAGTACACCTGGTTGTCAAACCTGCCTCCGTTAACCAAACGGTAGTTGTTGATCATCGGGAAACCGAGTTTCACACCGGCAGTACCTACAAATCCCACTTTCCCCGGACGCGCACGGAACTTGAGCGCGAGGGGTATCTCCAACATATAAAGACTCTGGTTCTCCGTGAGGTTAAGAGGCGTCGAGGTCATGGTGTACTGGTTCATCTGGGCTGTACCGTACCGGTCATAAGCCGTCGCCGTCCAGGGTTTGTTGATAGAGGTCTTATTCGTATAGATTGAGAAATCCAGACCGGTACCGATACCCATCCATGGCACGAAATAATAGTTAATCCCGAGACCTACCTGACCGGCAGGGAAAGAGACGAGGTTAGTCGTGTGGGGCGTGGTGAAAGACGATCCCAGTTGCTTGAACAAGGAACTGCTGACACCCAGTCCGCCTCCGAACTCGAAGTTCCAGCCGTAGGCAATATTAGGTTCTTCGGCAGCGGCTTGGCGCACGGAATCCGGGTATTGTTTAGCGGACAGCGAGGTGGCTACCACGAGAATTGCTGCAATAATAAATGTCCTTTTCATTGTAGTCCCTCCTATCATTTAACGATTAATTTATGGATTTCGAGAGAGCCGTCCTCTGCCGTGATCTCCACGTAGTACATACCCGCTACGCGAGGAGCCGGGATAGCTATCTGTCCGTCGATCCGCTCCACGGTAGTCACGCACTCGCCGGCGAAGGAGAGGATACGCGCCTTACCGTAACCCTCAATGGTCAATGCCTCTCCGGCGGAAGCTGGGATCGGATAGACCGCGGTTGCCTGAGGCGCAGCCTGTTTGCTCTCCGCGGGTAGTACAATATCGCAGGTTCGGTAAGAGTTATCCTTCGTGTCCTTGAGCATGCAATAGAAGACGCCGTTGAGTTCTGCGCCACCCTCGTGGTAGTACTGACCGGTAGCGCCCTCCTGGAGCACGCCGTTCTTATACCATTGGTAGGAGACGAACTGCAGTTTCTCCGTGCTCTCCGGCAGCGCGCCGTTTTTCGGGTTATTGTCCACAAAGACTACGCGGTCGTACTTGCTATAGACGTATCCGCCCAGACTCGGGTAGAGACGCATCTGATGACTCCGGCTGAAACAAGTGCCTTCGCTCGAGTTAGCCGAGAACCCGATCTGTACCGTCAGATACAGATCGCCGGTACCGAGGTTAGGCATGTTATTGAAGACGATAGCGCCCGGCGTAGTGATAGCACCCGTCGTGTCCGCCGCGTGCATATACGCCTTCAGGTCCTCCGAGTATCGGATATAGAACACATTAGACGGAGCACCCGGATCTTCCTCGTAATAGACAGTCATCGAACCGGTAGTCTGACACCAGCTGACGAACTCGTCCAAGTGGAAATTAGGAATAGCAGCCACGGAGATGGTGAAAGTCGTATCCGCTGCGCATCGGCCGCTCTTGGTATCGCTGACCGTCCAGCTGTCACCGTCCTTATTGAAGGTGTGTTTGCTGCCGTCGATCCAAGTCATGACATACGGCATATCGGAGTCGCAGACCGTGAAGGAGACATCCTCGTGCGTGTCCTGACCGACATACAGCGTAGCAATACCGGTAGAGCGGCTCCACTCGCAGCCGGGGTTACGTACCTCGCGATAGAACGTGAGGGTGGTACCGACTATGTCGCCCAGGAGGAAGGAGGTATTGAGATTCGGCTCGTTGCCGACTGTCACGTTACCCTCCACCCAAGTCCAGCGGTACTCAATGCCGGTGTCGCCTGTAGCGGCAGTCACCTCGGATATTTTAACCGGTACAGCCGTAGAAGCCGTAGCGGAAGCCGGCGCGCAGTAATCGTCCAGCGCACCGTTCGTGATAGCACCCGGGTTGAGCTGCGCCATGATATGTATGGTACGACTCTCGCGGCTCACGGTCCATTGGGTGAAGCGGGTGTTGTCCTTGGCCTTACGGACAAAGGTATAGGTTCCTCCCGCCGTCAGGCTCACGCCGGATAGCGGAAGGTCTTCGCTTATAGCTCCGGTGACAGCGGCACTGTCCGTGCCGTTCACCTGATACCATTGGTAGCTATAACCTAAGCCGTCCACGCCGCCGGTAGCAGCTGTCGCCGTGACCGTGAAGGCTTGCGCGTCCTCTACGGTACAGAAAGTGGTATCTGTAGATGGCTCCACCTCGCCGGCATCGAACGCGGCGTACGCATGCACGGTATAGACGCCCAGCGCCGCCAGACTATATTCCGGCACGTAGCACTGTTCGTCCCGCGTACCGCGGGTGAATACATAGGTGTTGGGCGTAGAGACGGGGTAATTCACCAGGTTCAGTCCTGTTTGGGTATGAATAGAATCCCCGTTGACGAACCACTGATAGGTGATCTCGCCGGCACCGCCTACGGACTCCGACTTGCTGGCGGCATTCACATACACCGGCGCCTCGGTCAAAATAACCGTATCGGTCTTTGTCACGATCTCACCGGGGATAAATTCTCCGAAGACGATATATTCCACCCCCTTGGGGTTCTCCAACCATCCGTTTACACACCCGTTATCCTTCACAAAACTGCGAATGAGGTAGTGTCCCATCTCCTTGGTGCGTATATGACAGGTATCGAACCATGTCTGGTATTGCTCCGTGTTGGCGTTTAACAGCAAGGTATCCAGACGCGAGGTGTCCATGAGCGCCTCGTTGATAACCCAGCGTTCTACCAGATAAGTATAGTCGCCGTCCCCCAGCCACCCTTGGGTAGCTAAACCCATGCGGGCATCTTCCGCTAACTCCTCATAGGAGTCATAGCAGAAACCAAGGACTACATCTAACGCCCCGGTCTCTCTATCGAAGGAAGTAAAGAGCCCCGGGAGCAGATCCTCGGTACGGCGCGGGCGCATATAGACGACGCGGAGTTCGTTACGCAGTTTGGAATCAACCAACACATCTGTCTCCGAACACGGGCGGGTGACCGTTACGTCCTCTCCGTCTATATGAATCCATTGATCGGCGCTGTTGTCCTGACAAGTCCACGTGATTCCGCCCTCCGTGGATAGGGTAAAATCCATCGTCAGGTCGTTGGCATGGTTGACAGGATCAACACCCTCTGTCTCAATGAACATCGGCGCAGCAGAGAGCAAGGCGGCGTCGGTGTTTGCAAACGCTGTGAGTACCGGATAGCGGTCCGCACCGGTCGACCAGACAGCCTGATCGGCAAAGAGGGTGAACATTGTTCTGGTGATATCGATTGCCGACGATTGGTCCGCCGTGATACCCGACTGCTGGTAATAGAGCTTGCGGTCATAGAAACACTCGGTATAGACACCGCTCCGGTCATCGCCTACGATAGCCTTGCCGTTCTTGGCATACCCCGTATTGAAGACGCGGGTGAGGGTACCTCCTATATTACGACCCACAATGCCTCCGATCGTGTCGTTGGCATTGAAGATCAGGCCTGCGTTATAGGCATCGGTGATAGAGCCGGTAGCGGTCAGTTCACCGACCAAGCCACCTGCCACATTGCCTGCTACCACGATCTGAGCCATTGACCAGCATTGCTTGACAGTTCCTCCGCAGACACCGGCAATAGTACCTACGCGGCGCTTGTTTTTTGCCACCAACTCACTGCCGCTGATACCCAGGCTGTCAATGGTAGCGCCCTGTGCCACGTGACCGAAGAGTCCCACTCCGTCGGTGGCATTGAAGAGATGCAGACCCTTGATCAAATGGCCTTTACCTTTGAACGTACCTTTGAACGGTTTCGCCGCGGTACCGATAGGAGTCCAAAACTTACCGTTAAGATCAATGTTCGCCCGCAGAACAATCGTCTTGCCGGCAAAATCATCGTCCTGATCGGCTATCCATGCCAATTCGGCTGCAGAAACGACATCATACACATCTCCGGCAGGCGCTACCGCCGTCTTGTCAGTACCATTCCAGATGTTATATGACTCGTTCGCCGCAAAACACGCGGGCGAACATGCGCACGCGAGTAAAAGAAATAAGAGAATCTTCCTTCTCATAGTGAACGGGGTAAGATTAATTAGTTTGTGTTTTCTCGTAAGTACCGCGAGCCGGGGTCGAACCGGCACAGCCATCACTGGCCAAAGGATTTTAAGTCCTTCGTGTCTACCTATTCCACCATCGCGGCAGGGGGTAGGTTTAAAATTCGGGTGCAAAGGTAATACTTTTTTTTGAATTATACAAATAAAATTTGCTTATATGCATTTTTTTTTGTAATTTTGCGCCGTAAAACAAAAATCACCATGCGAAAATTCATTCTTATGGCAGCCTTGGTGCTGACCGCTTGTAGTTCCAACAGTTATCTGCAGATGGCAGAAGAGATCGGTCGTTCGGAGATGGTTCACCACCCCGAGATTTGGCAATGTGACGGTGCGTCCAAGCCCAAATGGGAGTACACGCCTACCCTCATGGCGCGCGCTTTCGTGGAACTCTATACCGCCACAGGCGACACTACCTATCTGCGCCACGCGCAGCAGTTTGCGGACCAGTTCATCGGTACGGACGGCACGGTCCTGACCTATAAGAAGAGCCTCTATAACATGGATCGTATCCAGGGCGGTAATTTCCTTATCCTGCTCAACGAGATCGACCCTAAGCCGCAATACGTGGCGGCTATTGAGATGCTTCGTGAGCAGTTGCGTGAGCAGCCCCGAACGGAGGAAGGCGGGTTCTGGCACAAGCAGGTGTATGAGCATCAGATGTGGTTGGACGGTCTCTTCACCGGCACCACTTTCTATGCCCGCTACGCGGCGTGGAAACCCGAGCCGGAGGCGTGGAGCGATATAGCGAACCAGTTCCTCGTGGTTGATGCCCACACCCGCAAAGCGAACGGCCTCAACCACCACGGTTGGGACGAGAGCCGTCAGATGGGTTGGAGCGACTCTATCACCGGTTGCAGCCCCGAGACCTGGGGTCGCGCCGAGGGATGGTACGTCATGGCGTTATGCGATGTGCTGGAGTTGATGCCCAAGGACCAACCCGAGCGTGCCGAGCTGGAAGCTATCCTCAGCCGCGTAGCCGCAGCCCTGATGACCGTACAGGATCCCGAGACACACCTCTGGTACCAGGTACCCGACCGCGGAAACGACGAGGGTAACTACCTTGAGTCCACCTGCTCGGCTATGTATTGCTACGCGTTCGCCAAAGGTACACGACTCGGCGTCCTCGACAAGAGCTACAAAGAGGAGGCGAAACAAATCTTGGAGGGTCTCAAGGCGCATAAGCTGATCCGCGAAGAGGACGGTTCGCTCTCCCTCACCGACTGCTGTGCCGTAGCCGGCCTGGGCGGTAACCCCTACCGCGACGGCACCTACGAGTACTACATCCACGAGACAATAAGAAGAGACGACCCCAAAGGAGTCGCCCCTCTCATCTTGGCTTGTATCGAGTTAAGCCGGTAGGCCCATTCCCAATCAGTCAATCTTAATATCCTTATTGACGTTCTTGCATCCGAGGAGTGCGTAATAGAGTATATACGCGGCGCAGAGGAGCGGAACGATATAGCTGACGAGGATACCGATGCTCCCCGCGAGAGCTGCTTGCAGCGACGGCCAGATAGCGCCGCCGACTACCATCGTCATGAAGATACCCGACGCTTTGGCAGTGTACTTACCGAGGCCCTCTACCGACAGGTTGAAGATACAACCCCACATGATGGAGGTGAACAGACCGGTCAGCACGAGCAGCGTCGAAGCGATCGGCACTTGCATCACCTGTCCCTGTACGAAGGTCTTCACGATCACGCTGTCGCCCAGACACATAGCCGCTGTGATCAGCGCTACGGTCATCGCCGCCGCGGTGATGAGCATCGCACGGGAGGATATCTTACCGCCGACAGCCGAACCGATAAACCGGCCTACGAGCATCAGCAACCAGTACCGACCGGCGATGAAACCCGCTACCGCAAAACCTACCTTCGGCGTCATGTAACTGATGAGGGTAGCGGGGATACCAATCTCCACACCCATGTACAGCAGGATAGCTACCGCGCCTAACACAAAGTGACGGAACGACCAGGCGGAGCGCTCGTAAACGATCTCCTGACCTGCGCCCTCAGGCTCGGCTATAGGCGTGATACGGATCACCAGATACACCACCGCAAAGACACCCATAGCGATATAGAGAATCATGTTGACATCATCGATCTCCTTGCCTGCCAGCTCGGCGCCGATGAGGGCACCGACGAGCATTGGTGTGAGCGAACCGGCGAGCGAGTTGATCGTACCGCCGATGAGGTTGAGCTGGTTACCGCGTTTGCCGCCGCCGCCCATCAGGGTCAGCAGCGGGTTCACCACCGTATTGAGCATACACACGGAGAAACCGCAGATGAACGCGCCTAACAGGTACACTACGAAGCTGTCGAACACACCCGATAGGTACTGCCCGAAGATACCTAAGAAACCGACAAAGACCGCAATCAGCGCCGTTCGCTTATAGCCCACTTTGGATAGCATCAGACCCGCCGGAATACCCATGATCAGGTACGCCAGGAAGTTCATCGCGTTACCCAGCATACCCATGAACTGGGCGTGCGAGCCGGTGAAGGACTGCTCCCAGATCTTACCGACCGGAGCGGCGAGGTTCGTTACAAACGCGATCATGCCATAAAGGAACATCATCGCGATAATCGTGATCACACGGAGTGACGAGGAAGATTGTTGATTACTCATGATTGATAGCCATTAGGGTTGTTCTTTTGCCAGTTCCAGGAGTCGCGGCACATCTCCTCCAGCCCGTATTGGGCTTTCCATCCCAACTCCTTAGCCGCCTTGGCGGGGTCGCAATAGCAGGTCGCTATGTCGCCCGCGCGGCGTTCCTTGATCTCGTACGGTACCTCCACGCCGTTGACTTTGACGAAGGTCTTGACCACATCGAGCACGGAGTAGCCGTGACCCGTACCGATATTATAGATCGCCAGCCCCTGTTTGCGGTCGATTGCCTGCAGCGCAGCCACGTGCGCCGTAGCCAAGTCCACTACGTGGATATAGTCGCGCACACCGGTGCCGTCCGGCGTAGGATAGTCGTTGCCGAAGACATTCAATTTCTCACGGCGGCCGATAGCCACCTGGGTGATATACGGCATGAGGTTATTGGGGATGCCGTTGGGATTCTCGCCGATGCGTCCCGACGGGTGCGCACCGATCGGGTTGAAGTATCGAAGCAGCACTACGTTCCACTCCGGATCGGCTTTCTGCAGATCCATCATCACCTGCTCCAGCATCGACTTGGTCTGACCATAAGGATTGGTGCAATGACCTTTCGGACACTCCTCGGTGATCGGGATGATCGCCGGGTCGCCATAGACCGTCGCGGAGGAGGAGAAGATAATGTTCTTGCATCCGTGCTTACGCATCACATCGAGCAGCACGAACGTGCCGTTCATGTTGTTCTCGTAGTACTCCAGCGGTTTGGCGACAGACTCGCCTACGGCTTTCAGTCCCGCGAAATGGATACAGGCATCAAAGCGGTGCGCGGCAAATACTTCCTCCAGCGCCTCGCGGTCGCGGATATCCGCCTTCACGAACGGTATCTCATCTACCCTGATGATCTCGGCGACGCGTTTGAGCGCCTCGGGATCGGAGTTATAGAGGTTATCCACCACTACGGCGCTGTGCCCCGCGCGGTAGAGTTCAATCAAGGTATGGGAGCCGATGAATCCGGCTCCGCCGGTTACAAGGATCTTCATAATGATTAATGAATAATGATTAATGAATATCCTTAGAATAACGGGGAGGGATAAACACCGTCTTTAACCAACTGGGCAAACTTATCTACCACCTGCGGGCGGTCGGTAGCATAGGTCACGCCGAACCAGCGCGACGGGGTGTCCAGCACTTTGCAGGTAGCCTTACCCGAGTGGATCAGCACATCCACGAGCGTCGGGATATAGAACTCCGATTTGAGTTCCTGACCGTGCTCCTTGAGGAAGGTCACGAAATACTCCTCCGAGTGGCGGAAATAATCCGGAGTGAACGCCCACATGTTCATCGAAACGGGTGTATGTTCATCGAGCGGGAACTTACCGTCGTCCTCGATGAAACGGATCACGCCGTCCTCCTCGCGCAGGATCTTCGTGCGCTCGGTGACCTTTGTCAGGTAGCCTTCTGCGTTGGTCTCACATACGCCGCGAGCCACCGATCCCGACTCCGAGAGGGTGTTGCATACGCGGTAACCGACCATGGCGTACTGCCCCTCCGTGCCTTCGATGGAACGCAGGTAGTCCGCTAATACCTGGAACGACTCACGGCCGTAGTAATCGTCGGCATTGATCACGGCGAACGGCTCGCGGATAACGTCCTTGCCCATGAGCACAGCGTGGTTGGTGCCCCAGGGTTTCTCACGACCCTCCGGCACGGTAAATCCTGCCGGCAGGTTGTCCAGATCCTGGAACACGAGCTCTACCGGAATACGGTGCTCGTATTTGGAGACGATCTTCTCGCGGAAGTCTGCCTCGAACACACGGCGGATCACAAAGACCACCTTGCCGAAGCCGGCTTGAATAGCGTCATAAATACTGTAGTCCATGATAGTCTCGCCGTGAGGGCCCAGACCATCGAGCTGCTTCAGACCGCCGTAACGGCTGCCCATGCCTGCAGCAAGTACAAAAAGTGTTGGTTTCATATGATATTATGAATTAAAAATTAAAAATTACAAATTACGAACGGGCATTCCTTGTACATTGTACATTGTCCCTTTGTACTTAATGTACAGTTGTCCGTCGCGGAGGATTTTCTCTCCCCTTGAGGGGGAGTCGGAGGGGGTTGTCTCAATGCCTTGGGGTTTCTGCGGCTGACGGGAGTTCACCTCCTCGTAGAGTGCCGGAAGCGGCTTGCCGGTGTAGTCAAACCATGTGGTATTGGAGATCACGTTGCCGTCCTCCCACCATTGATTATACGACGCGTCGTATTTCTCCGCCCAGCAGGACTTAATCCACGATCCGTTGACCTTCTGGTCCACGAAGATCGGATCCCAGTACATGTAACCGAGGATAGCGGTGTCGGAAGCGATAGCGTCATGCAGCGCACACATGAAATCGCGCTGACCTTCCTTGGAAGCCTCGTTGTACGAACCGTTCAGGCCTAACTGACCTGCCCAGTTACCGCCGTTGCGCTCGGGGCACTTATACGGATCCCACGAATAGCCGACCTCCATGATCATGACGGGTTTGTGGAAGTTCTGCTCCATCAGTTTTGCCCATTGGAGCATACCGGTCGGGGTGCAGTCCGTCGCCTTGTGGTCCTTTGCCCAGTGGGGGTAGTACGAACCGCCTACGACATCGAACTTGCCGCCGTTATCCCTCATTGCGGTGAAGAAATCCTTGCACGCTCCCATTCGTCCCTGGTCACCGCCCGTGTGGTGCAGGATCACCTGCGTGGACGGCGAAACAGCCTTGACGGCATCATACCCTTTGTTGAACAGATAGACCATGTTCGCTACGCCGTTGCGCGTCTGATGACCGCCGTAGGAGACATAGTTCATATTCTGGTCCATGTAGAGGATGCCGTAGTCCGTCTCGTTGCCGATAGACACGTATTCCGGAGTCGTGCCCTGCGCCACCATCCGCTGCATGTAGCGGTAGATGTAGTTATAAACCGAGTCGCCGAGTGCCTCTTTGGTCTTAGCCTCTGCCCATGCGGCAGGAATCACCTGCTCCGTAGCGCCCGACCAATAGTCGCTCAGGTAGAACGAGAGGCAGATCTGCATATGGTGCTCCTTGGCACGCAGCGCCAATGCCGCTATATCGTCCTCGCCGGCGTACTCGTAATCCGTCGCTTTCTTGGTCCAGCTCTTGCGGGTCGGCATACGGCGGGTCACGCCGTCCTTGCATTTAACCCCCGTACCCGGGTTGTTATAGAGTCTCAGACGCGCAAAATTGACGCCGTAGTGCTCCAAGATGTCGAACACATCGCCGACCGTGCCGTCCTCGTACTTGAACTTGGCTTTGAAATCCTCGATGTACTTCACCATCGTCAGGTCACCGCCGCGCAGGAACTGACGGCTCCCGGAGTGGTCCGGATAAGCAGTGTTATCGGCTTCCGTTTGCGCGTACGCGGGAATAAAAAGGAGTGCTGCAAGGAGCATCAGAAAGAACTTTTTCATACTCTATCTGGGGTTATTGGAATCGGTAGATAGTTGTTTGCTCATACGCCTCTCCGGGTCGGAGCACCGGCGATGGGAAGTTCGGATGGTTGATGGCATCGGGGTGGTTCTGCGCTTCGAGGCAGATAGCGTTCTGTTCGCAATAGATAGCGCCGCCCTTGCCTTCGTTCGCCTCCACCCAGTTGCCGGTATAGACCTGCAGACCCGGAGTGGTGGTCAGCACCTCCATCGTCCGTCCCGAGGCCTTGACGATAGCAGCGAGTTCCGGTTCACCGGCTTTGCCCGCCTTGCGGAGCACCCAGTTGTTGTCGATGCCCCTGCCCGGAGCAAAGAACGGATCATCTATCCGATCGCCTACCATGACGGGCTCCCGGAAGTCCATCGGCGTGCCCGCTACCGGCAGGATCTCGCCCGTCGGACAAGCCGTCTCGTCGAAAGGCGTGTATCCGTCCGCGAATACCTGCAGCACATGATCACGCACCGTAGGCGACGTCTCCCCGTTGAGGTTGAAATAGGCATGGTTGGTCATGCCGATGATGGTCGGTGCGTCCGTCTCGGCGTGGTAATGGATAGCGAGCTCCGTACCCTTCACGGTGTACGTCACCGTCACATCCACGTTACCCGGATAGCCCTCCTCGCCGTCCGCCGCACGGTAGTGCAGCACTAACTCGTGCGCGTCGTGCGAAACTACATCCCATACCTTCTCGTTGAAGCCGTGCACGCCGCCGTGGAGCGAGTTCGTGCCGTTATTGACGGGCAGTTGGTAGGTCTTGCCGTCCAGCGTGAAACGCCCGTCCTTGATGCGGTTCGCCACACGGCCGATGATGGCGTTGAAATACGTCTCTTTCGTCTGCCACTCCTCCATCGTCCTGAATCCCAACACGACATCGGCGATCTCGCCTTGGTCGTCCGGCACCTCCAGACGAAGGATCTTCGCGCCGTAGTTGGATATCTCCGCGCAAAAACCCTTCCCGCCTGTCAATACAAAATTCTGAATCGTATTCATCTTAGTCTATTTTGCGGCTGCCGTCGCCGATGACTACATCGATGATCTTCGGGGTGACGTGGTACTTTGCCTCAAAGGCCTCCACGGCGCGTTTCACAAAGGCGTCGTACAACTCGTTCTTGACGAGGTTGATGGTACATCCGCCGAATCCTCCGCCCATGATACGGGATCCCGTCACGCCGCACTCCTTGGCGATGTCGTTGAGGAAATCCAGTTCCTCGCAGCTCACCTCGTAGTCCTTGCTCAGTCCCTCGTGGGTGAGGTACATCTGTTTGCCGACCTCCTCGTAGTCGCCGCGGTTGAGCGCGTCGCTGACCGCTAACACACGGGCTTTCTCTCCCAACACGTACTTGGCGCGTTTGATATCCTCGGCTGAGCAAGTACCCTTCACGGTTTCCAAGTCCTCCCACGTGCAGTCACGCAGGGTCTCTATCTTACGCTCGGGGTGGAGTGCCTGGATAGCGGCAACTACGTTCTCGCAGGAACGGCGGCGGTCGTTATACGGAGATCCGGCTAACTCGTGCTTCACGCAGGAGTTCACCAGCACGAGCTTGTAGCCCTTCGGGTCGAACGGGAAATACTCGAACTCGCGGCTGCGGCAGTCGAGGCGCATCAGTTTGCCTGCCTGACCGAAGACGGAAGCGAACTGGTCCATTATACCGCAGTTGCAACCGATATACTTATGCTCGGTAGCCTGTCCGGCGAGCACCATGTCCCAGCGGGTCACGGAGCCGTGGAAGAGATCGTTCAGACCATACGCGAAACAGCTCTCCAGCGCTGCGGACGAACTCATGCCGGCGCCCAACGGCACGTCACCGGCGAAGACGGTGTCAAAACCCTTCACCTCCACGCCGCGCTCGATCAACTCGCGCGCCACACCATACACGAACCGGAAACACGTTGCCTCCGGACCCTTCGGGTCGTTCACCGCCCACTCGGCGTAATCGTCGAGGTCCATCGAGTACGCGCGGACAGTGTCTGTGCCGTTCGGACGGATGACCGCCATGATACCCTGCTCTACTGCGCCCGGAAAGACGAAACCGCCGTTGTAATCCGTGTGCTCACCGATGAGGTTGATACGTCCCGGCGAAGCATATACAGCCCCTTTCTCGCCGTTAAACTTTGCTGCGAAAGCAGCCAGAAGATCTTGTTTTTTCATAGATATTACGTGTTTTTGATTAGATTCGTTACCGTTTCCGCCTGCAAAGATACAACAAAAATTGGACATATGCAAGGGGAAAGGTATTTTTTTCGCAAAAGAAGCGATTTTATCGCGTGTATAAAGGCAACGGGTAGTAATCGGGAGCTTGCTCACGAATAGGGGCGTGCCGAAGTACCACCGTACAGACAATAGTGCACGTAGGGACACAAAAAAATCCCCGAGACATTCGCATGCCCCGGGGATCACCTCGCTCAAATCATGAAATGTTATAACGAAAAATAATTAACTCTTTTTTGCGAGGATAGGATGTTTACTCGAACCGGATCTCGGCACGGCGGTTCTTTGCGCGATTAGCCCGTGTGTCGTTCGGAGCGATAGGCTCGGTCTGGCCTTTGGACTCGCAGCGGATCTGGTCGGCGGACACGCCGTTCTTTACCATGTAGTCACGCAGTGCCTCGGCACGGCGGATACCGTAGAACTCGAGGTTCTGACGCGGGTCACCGTAGTTATCGGTATGACCGGTGATGACGATCTTGATGGACTGGTCGGCTTTCATCTTCTCGCACAGTTCGTCCACTACCGCTTTCTCTGCCTCCGGAATATTCAGTTTAGCGCCTTCTACATCGAAGTGAACAGCAATAGTTTCCACGCTTTGTCTGAAGGCCTTCTCTGCAGCAATACGCTCTGCTTCAGCTTTCTCGGCTGCGATGCGTGCAGCTTCTGCTTTTGCTGCAGCCGCTTTCTCGCGGGCTATACGCTCTTGCTCGGCTTTGGCAGCTGCAATACGTGCAGCCTCTGCCTCGGCGGCAGCAATAGAGTCTTGGCGTGCCTGCTCGGCTGCCAGACGCTCCGCCTCCTTGGCTTTCGACTTATTATCGCCCCAACCGAAGTCGATGGCTATCTTCACTCCCGCACGGATGAGGTTCGCCTTGCCCGTCTCGTTCGAGTCGAACGTACCGCGGTAGTCGATCTTTGACGGGTCGGCGGCATTGACCATGATCATCTCCTCCGTCTTGGCTCCGCCCAAGAGGTTGGTGAAACCATAGCCGGCGTACAGACCGAAGTACATGCCCCAGTTGTCGTTCATCGCTACGCGGAAGCCGAGGTCGGCGATGACCGATCCGCCCACCTTCGCG
>CAJOCN010000016.1 GCA_905233255.1 Paludibacteraceae bacterium | reverse complement strand
CTTCGCCTTCGATACCCGAACTGGTGAGATGGTACATTTCATGGATATATTTAGTGAAGATTACGAAGATACCGAAAGGCAGATGATCTACGACATCTCTTATTATGTCCAGAGGGCACTCTTGGATAAGTACCCGAAAATATCCCTCCAGTATTGGATTCAGGCATCTTTTACCCTGACGCCGACATCTCTCGTTCTGCACTACACCCATTATACATTAGGCTGCTTTGCAGATGGCGAACAGGAGGTAGAGATTCCTCTCGAAAAAGCCAAATTATTCCTCCATCCCCGATGGAAACATCTGATTCAATAATAAAACAACAAACTAATATGAAACACCTAATTCTTTCATTTTTGCTACTCTGCGGCACGATGAGTTTTGCCGCTACTCCGCAACAATACGAGGTTGCGATTGATGATTCTTTACAGCATATTGTATCGTGGGAAATGCAGTATAGCCTAAGACATCTTTCTCCGGAATGGGGATGCGCGATTCTGATGAACAAAAATCATCAAGTCGTGGCGCTCTATGACACAGATTCTCTTGGCAGGAATGCTTATCAACCTATTGAGATTGGCTCAATCATCGAACCTTTCAGCGTGATGGCTGCGTTGCGAACCGGTCGTGTTTCCGAACATAATCAGTTCCCGCTCTCCAAAGCCGGTTATCGTGACCATGCCGGTTATATGTGGCACGACCGTCATCCTATCGACACAGTCCTTGACGTTCCTTCCGTCATTGCCGTTTCTAGTCGAAGCGGTATATGCCAAATCATGGAACAAGCATTTGGTGACAATCCTATGCTTTTTGCGCATTATATGAGCGAACTGGGTCTCTCTTTGGACATTGATTCTTTGGAAGACGTACTCCGCATGGCCAATGGTTTGGGTGTCAATATGTCCCCAATATACCTTACTTACCTCTACTCGCAGCTGGTTCAAAAGCAATTTCCGAAAGAAGTATGGGGCTCAACACAACCCATTCTGCATGCATTGCACGAAGTGGTGTGGAATAATATTGGCACAGCAAGAAAGGTTATGTGGACCAAAGGCGCACAATCAGAAATCGTATCTATTATCGGCAAAACAGGCGATCTTAAGGAGGAAGGCGAACATCAACCTCATACCGTTTCTTTCATTGGCGCATTCCCTGAGCAAGATCCGCAATACACCCTTCTTGTTCTCATGAAAAAGGTTCCATATCCTTCTTCCGCCTTATTCCAATGTGTAGAGCCTATGCGATACATAGCAGAACGGATATATTATAATTATAAATAAATTGCGAACCATCCTACCGTCATAACAGCCAGATCTTCATCCTCCGTGGTGACAAGACCTATACCCTCACGGGGCAGGAGGTGAAGTAAGGCGGAGGACGCTGCATTAATGCACCGTGCGGGATATAATTCCGCGGGAACAGACATACAAGACGGCGGAGGCGGCGTTTGGCAAACGCCTGCAACTACCAAGAATCAGCAGGCGGGCAGAGATGTCCGCCTGCTTGTGTTATAGCCGATCTTAATAATCGTACATCCATTTTTGGCAAATAAGTAAATAGTGTACAGCACTTGCCTCCGACATTACTCCGTGATTACCCTTACTTGCCTCTGATAAGTATTCTGTAAGTGCCTAAAAAATATAGCGGATACGCAGGCTGAGTGCGGCAGAGTGTGGCAGAGTGGGAAAAATTACATTTAAAAGCCCAAATATTTGCATATATCAGAAAAAAGCTGTACCTTTGCACCGAATAGTCCGTAATAGTCACGTGATGATTAGGTTTTGATTAGGTCTTTATTGGCTAAATATCTTAACAATGACATAGGAATAACATAAGAATATCATAAGAATATCATAAGTAAAGCATATGAATGGCATAAGAAAAACATAGGAACGACATAGGTAGAGAAGGATAAGAGGTGGAAAGAGAAAGGCAAAAGAGATGAGGGGGAATGGGAGAATAGGAGATTGAGAAGGGGTGATTGAGACAGGGTGATTGAGAATGGGTGATTGAGAATGGGGAAGGGAAGATATAAACGAAATAACAATATATAAACGAAATAACAATATACGAAAATGGCAAAGATTGATTTTACACCGGGGATAGACAGGGCGCAAGGAGCTCTGTCCAAAGGCGGATTGATTACACGGCAGAAGATCTACCGCGACAAGCGGGGACGCGTAATCGCTTACGGCAAACAAGAAGGGTATTACATTGCCAATCCGCGTAACTTCAAGCGGCATCCGATGGTGGGAAAAGAGTTAGAGTACCATAACTTCTGGCGCGAGGTGTGCGCACAAACGAAAGAAGAACTAACCGACCCGGCGACACGCGGTCAATGGGAGTTGCGGTTTGAGGCCCAGTTATGGAATAACCAGGGTTCGCAGCCTGATCCAGACGCTCCGGTTAACCCCGCTACCGGTGCGCCCAAAAGATACTCACAGCTGTATGCGTTTGTGCGGGCAATGATCTATCAGCGGAAGAAGACTGAGCGGCAGTAAAAAAAAGAAGAAGGCATGAAGGAGAAATGTTATTCAAGAAACAAAAGAGAAAGGATTGTTTATGTGATTATAATTTCCCCAATCTGCCATTTTATACCGCGATTTGGGAAAATATAAAGCAGCTTGCCGCCGTTTTGCTTTAATTTATGCTAAAAATTTGCATATCTCAAAAAAAAGCAGTACCTTTGCGGCCGATATTTCAAACAATAGACAAGCTATATTTTTTTAAAACTTTCGAAATATGAAAAAAACATTCCTTTTGATGGCAGCAACCTTGCTTGCCCTGATGACTTCTGCTGAAGTCAAGTATCCTTATCTCAAATTGCATACGGATACCTTTTACACCATGAACGCTTATAACGATAAGGGAGAATTCGTTAAGTATGAAGGAGAAGGATTCCGCGCCGGGCACCAACAATGGATAACCGCTTTCCTTATTACTAAAAGCGAACTGCCCAATCCGTTGAATATCAGCGATACTGCGGACTATAAACTGGACCGTGTAATGCGCTTTACCGACAAGGATGGTAATACAGAGCGGGAACTTGTTAGTCATATAACACAGCCGCTTATGACTTGGGTTAACTCGATGAAATTCCAGTCCCAACCACAATCTATGCATGATATTACTACGGCGATTGATATGGAGAGAGGCGGGGAATATACTGTGGATCTGTACCTTACCAATTCAAACATCTCTCACACATTTGATACCATCTTCCGGGACTATCCTTCTATCCGCAGTTATAATCAGGCGAAAGACACCAAGGTCGGAACGCCCGTTAAGATGCAGGTTCGCTATAACACCGGTTATCCTTACGACCCTGCTTCATATGCAGATGGCTTGTATGGACAGGCAACGCTTACCGACACCGCTTTTAATGAGATAAAAAAAGTGCGCAAAGACCTTACGATAAAAACCCATCCGCTCAATAAAAGAGCCGTTATTGACACGCTCTTTTTCGAACATGCGGGTTTGGAGCCCGGACCGTATCGTTTACTCCTCGAAACAAACTGGAGTCTCAGCGCGCAGGCTAGACTAAAAGACACGCTCCTGCTCCTTGTTAACGATACGCTGCGTGTGCAGGCATCCGTTAACAAAACCGTTCTTGCCAATAACGAACAATTGGAACTTAATTTCTCCCTCAACCGCGGATATCCCTACATTCATACGGAAGACTCGGTCGCACATCTTCCTTACGTGCGTGTTACTGCAGCACTCGCGGATACTGTGTGGGAAAATGGAATAGTAAAAGATGTTCAATCGCTGCTCGAGGACACGATTAAAGTCATGCACGACAGTCTTCATACCAAGACGCTTAATTATACCGGTACTTTGCACTTTGACCTCTCTAAATTGCCGGCTAAGCACCTTGGACATAATCTGCCGCTCAGCATGGAGGTGTTCTTTGACAACAACTCCGCTTTCCGTCGCACGTTCAATGTGATGGTAAACAATGCGACCGCTCTGCCCTCTAACAAAGAAGAGGCGCCCACGGCCCGCAAAATCATCCGTAACGGACAGATTCTTATTCTCCGCGGTTCGCACATCTACGATGGCCAAGGAAAACTGATTAAGTAAACTAATCAGCAAATCAACTAATAATGAAAATAGTTATTATCGGTGCCGGGAGCGTGGGCACAAATCTGTATCACGCATTTGAGCTGAAAGGCGTTCGGACGGAACTCGTTCACGGACGGCCGCTGACCGCCCCAAAGACGCCAAAACCCCTCTCCGACTCTCCCCTCAAGGGAGAGGGAATTGTAGATGGGGGAGGAGACGAGCCTGCGGGAAAAGACCAAATGGGAAATGACCAAATGGTAAATGGTTTTGACGTCTATATCTACGCCATCGCGGATCACGCGCTGCGGGAGGTGATTGCCAGTGTTCATGCGCCGAAAGCCTTGCACCTCCACACCTCGGGAACGATGCCCAAAGAGGTGTTCGGCGAAGACAAACCGCACGCCGGAGTACTGTATTTCTTCCAGAGTTTCAGCCGCGAAGTGCTGATAGACGACTGGAGCGGGATTCCTTGTTTCATCGAGGGCAAGAACATTGACGACGTGGCGGCTATCTACTCGCTGGCACAGACGCTGACGAGCCGTATCTACGAGGCACCGCAGCATGACCGCGAGCGGCTGCACATAGCCGGCGTGTTTGCCAACAACTATACGAATCTGATGTACCGCATTGCGAAAGAGATATTGAAAGACACGCAGATACCGTTTGAGGCATTGCTTCCGCTGATCGACCAGACGGCGGCTAAGGTACATTCCATTACTCCCAAAGAAGCGCAGACAGGTCCCGCCAAACGCGGAGACAGAGCTGTCATAGCACATCAAATAGAAGTGCTAAAGAAATTACGAATGACGAATTACGAATTACGAATTACGAATGGCGAATTACGAATAGGTGATCATTCCGATTCATTTAGCGGGGAAGAGATGAGCGAAGTGTATCAAGTGCTCGCAGGGTTAATCTTGAAAGCGCATAATCATTGAGATCCTCCCACGGGATCGCAATAGTGCCGGGTATGTCCGGCATTTTTTGTACCTTATGTATTATATAACGCGCGTGAATACGCTGGTGCGAGAGGGTGTGGGAGAGAGAGACCGCTGCGCTGTTAGACCGCTGCGCTGTTAGACCGCTAACGCTGTTAGACCGCTGCGCTGTAGGAGCCTCGTTACTATCAGAAAGTTCCTCGTACGGGAAATCGTAGAGGTGGTACCAGATATCCTTCGGGTTCTCGCGTTTCTGAATCAAAGTATATAGGCCTGTATTCTCCAATAAATAAATATGATAAATGAACCATCGGTCGCGCACTTTGGGACGGGGTTTGCGGACAGGGAGCAGTTCCGCCGTTCCGTGTGCATAGCCGAGACAGGCGTCCTTGAGCGGGCAGGTCTCGCATGCATCGCCCAGCGTTGGCGTACAATAGAGCGCGCCGAACTCCATGATAGCCGAGTTGAAGAGCCGCGGGTTGTTGCGGTCCAGCAGTCGGTCAATCTCCTTGTGGAAGAGTTTCTTGCCCGCCGTCGTATCAAAGGGTTCGTCTATGTCCAGAAGCCGCGCGAGGACGCGATAGACATTGCCGTCCATCGCCGGGTAGGGCAGGTTGTATGCAAAAGACGCAATCGCTCCGGCGGTGTAGTCGCCGATGCCCGGTAGCGAACGGATGTCCTCAAAACGGGTGGGGAAGGGTGCCCAACCGCGCTCAACAACCGTCTGCGCCGCCTTATGCAGGTTCCGCGCGCGGCTGTAATAACCCAATCCCTGCCACTCACGAAGCACTTCTTCCTCCTTGGCTGCCGCCAAATCTTCTACTTTAGGCCACCGTGCCACAAAACGCATATAATACTCCATGCCTTGCGCCACCCGCGTCTGCTGGAGAATAATCTCGCTGAGCCAGATGGCGTACGGGTCTTCTGTCTCACGCCAAGGCAGGACACGATGGTTGGCTTCGTACCAGGCATATAAGTGACTATAAATTAGCGAATTGGGCATGTTTTATGTGTTATTTGGACCTAAAATTTCAAAATCGAGCACAAAAATACAAAAAAATTTGCACATGTCAAAAAAAAATAGTAATTTTGCACGATTTTTTCGTCGAAGGAGTAAAATATATTAAAATATAAATTATGACAAAAGCAGAATTACTTAGTCAAATTGCATTGAAAACCGGTTATGATAAGACGACGATCAGCGTAATTGCAGAGGCATTCATGAGCGGTATCAAGAGCAACATGGGAAAGGGCGAGAACGTATATCTCCGCGGGTTTGGTAGTTTTATAGTGAAGTCCCGCAAAGAGAAAGTGGCTCGTAATATCAAGGAACGTACCTCCGTATATGTGCCGGCACACTGCGTGCCCTCATTCAAACCGGGTAGAGAGTTCAATGAGGCAGTACACGACGTAAAGCTCAAGAAAAAGAAGTAAATAATATAGTATAAACCATTTAATAACATTACATTATGCCAAACGGAAAGAAGCATAAAAGACACAAGATGTCAACGCACAAACGTAAAAAACGTCTGCGTAAGAATCGTCATAAGCATAAGTAATTGACGATTGTCATTCAGCTTTGTGGCGTTAAGCCGACTCAAGTGTGAGCCGGTTTGCCACAAGGCTTTTTTATTTATTTCATTAATCCTTTCAAGTATGAAAAGTGAATTGATTGTGGACGTACAGCCGCAAGAAATCTCCATCGCGCTGACAGAGGATGACCGCTTGCAAGAGGTGGCGCGCGAAAAGCGCAACCAGGACAATTTCGCCGTGGGAAATATCTACTACGGCCGCGTCAAGAAGGTCATGCCGGCGCTGAATGCAGTCTTTGTGGATGTAGGTCATGAGAAAGAAGCTTTTCTGCACTATTTGGATTTAGGTTCTCAGTTTCGTACGCTGCAGTCGTATGTTACCAAAGCCGTTTCAGACCGACGCAAGATGCCTGTCATTACGAAGACTCCGCGTCAGGCCGAAGTGGGCAAAGAAGGACAGATAGCCGAGGTGCTCAAAGTGGGCGACACGCTGCTGGTACAGGTCTCGAAAGAGCCGATCAACACCAAAGGTCCGCGTCTCACCGCCGAGATCTCCATCGCGGGACGTAACATCGTCCTCATTCCTTTCTCCGACGGCGTCATGGTAAGCCAGAAGATTAAACGCGAGGCGGAGCGCCAGCGTCTCAAGCAACTGATGCTTTCCATCAAACCTGCGGGTTACGGAATCATCGTTCGTACAGTTGCGGAAGACAAACGCGTAGCGGAATTAGACAACGAGTTACGGCTCTTGGTGGAGCGGTGGGAACAGACCGTCAAGACCCTCCAGCAAAAAGAACCCGTAAGCCTCGTGAGCGAAGAGATGGGACGTACTCTCGGCATCATCCGGGATGTGCTTAGCCCCGATTTCACTTCTATCCAGATCAATGACCAGGGCATCTACGACGAAGTCCGTCATTACCTGCAACTCATCGCTCCCGAGAGCACCAAGATTGTCAAGCTCTACAAAGGTGATCAACCTATTTTTGATCATTTCGACATCACCCGTCAAATGAAGACGGGACTCGGCAGAACAGTCGGTTTCAAGCATGGGGGCTACCTCATCATCGACCGGACCGAAGCACTGTTCTCCATAGATGTCAACTCCGGCAGCAAGAAGATCTACGAGGACCAGGAAGAGAACGCGTACCAGTTCAACATGCTCGCAGCAGATGAGTTAGTGCACCAACTTCGCTTACGCGATATAGGCGGCATCATCATCGTCGATTTCATTGATATGGATTCGAAGGAGCATCAGCAACAGCTTTACGACTATGTTCGCAAGCTCATGGAACGCGACCGTGCCAAACATAACGTGTTGCCGCTCAGTAAGTTCGGACTGATGCAAATCACGCGTCAGCGTGTGCGGCCGGCTGTCGAAGTGCAGGTAGAGGAGACGTGTCCGACCTGCGGAGGCAAAGGTAAGATCCAACCCTCCATCCTCTTTACCGACCAGATTCAGGAGCAGATCGAGCATGAGTACAACCAACACGGACGAGGATTGCAACTACACCTCCATCCTTATATTTACGCGTACGTCACGCGGGGATGGTTCAAGAGCCTGGCTTTCCAATGGAGAAGGCAGTACGGCGTGAAGGTGATCGAGAACCAATCGCTCGGAATGTTAGAGACGCGATTTATTGCAGAAAAGTGAAAAAGAAAAGCCGGCTGAGTGCCGGCTTTCTTTTTATTCCTCGATCTCCTCCACCTCGGCTCCGGGGATGTAGCGTTTGAGCACGCGCGCCACGCCGGTAGTCCAGGAATTGATGGAGTCGCTATCCATCTGGAGACCGCTGATCATGTGCACCACCTGGTCAATCGGCATGCCGTACCGGAGCACGCCGGAGATGAGCTTGGCGTAGTTCCAGAACTCACGGTCGAACTTATAACTCAGTCCCTCCACCGTGGTCTTGAACCCGCGGGTGTTGACAAACTGGAAGTCATAGCGCTTGGTGCCATCGGGCTGTACGACCTTGAGTACCTTGCCTTTGGTGACCGATTTGGGCAACGCAATACCCATCTCGTCGTCCGCGAGGCCGGTGAAGATCTCGTACGGCTTGCCGTCCTTGAGACCTACGAAAGCAATCCATTTGTCTTTCTGGTTCTGGAACCGCACTACATCGCATTCCAGTTCCGCCGGACGTTTGAGAGGGGTGGTGTTTTCAAGAGTTTCCATTGTGTTTTTATGTTTTCGTTATGACGTTATGTCGTTATGTCGTTATTCGATGGTAATTTTGGCGGAGCAAGAGGTCTCTCCGGCTGCGTTCTTGAGCTGGTACTGCACGCCGTCGGGCGCAACGAGATAGAGCGTCTGCAGGTTTTCGCCGAGCATCGCTTCCTTCTGGTAGTTGATGTCGAGGCGCACTTTCTTGCCGTAATAATCGGGTAGGTAAGCGTCCGTCATTGCCTGCAGGTAACGGCAGGAGTTGCAATGCCCGTTGTAGTCAATGTCGGAGTACGATACTTTGTGCGCTACGCAGCCTGTCGGCTCGGGGATGGTCGTCATGCGCACGCGTGCCATCTCAATCACCTCGCCGTCCACGCAACCCTCGAACATCGGGTCGTCGAAGATATTGACGATCTCGCGTTTCTCCAGATCCAGCACTGCCCAAACAGACTTGCACTGACCGATCAGTTTGTCGCCGCTGTAAATGCGGAAGTTACGGGTGCTCAGCATATGTGCGTTGGACTCGATCCAAGTCTCGAACCGCACTTTCTGGCAGTGCGTGGGCAGTTCGTACATCTCCACGGAGAGCCGCGTCAGGATCCATGTCAGCCCCCGCGGATGGAGGTTGGCGATACCAAAACCCAACTCATCTGCCACCGTTCCGGCAACCTCCAAAATGTAGTTCTCAAGGTTAAAGAGACGCAGTTTCTTTCTTGCGTCCACCTCCTGATACTTGATTTCGTATTCGTAATTGTATTTCATCTTTAGTCTCTATACACTAAACACTAAACACTCAACTATTCTTTCAGCCAGCGGTCGAGCCAGTTGCGGAACTCGCGCTGCCAGAGGATGCCGTTCTGGGGTTTGAGGACCCAGTGGTTCTCGTCCGGGAAGATGAGCAGTTCGGCAGGCACCCCGCGCATCTTGGCGGCATCGAAGGCAGCCATAGCCTGGTTGGCTAAGATGCGGTAGTCTTTCTCGCCGTGGATACAGAGAATAGGGGTGTCCCATTTGTCAACGAACCGATGCGGGCTGTTAGCAAACGTGCGCTGGGCAATCTTATTGTCCTTCTCCCAGTACGCACCGCCCATGTCCCAGTTGGCGAACCATTTCTCCTCGGTCTCCAAGTATTGCATCTCCAAATTGAAGATACCATCGTGGGCGATGAAGGCTTTGAACCGTCCGTCGTGGTGACCTGCAATCCAATAGACGCTGAAGCCGCCGAAGGATGCACCTACGCAACCCAGATGGTCTTTGTCCACATATGGCTCCTTGCAAAACTCATCAATCGCCGTGAAATAATCCTTCATGCACTGACCTCCGTAGTCGCCGGAGATCTCTTCGTTCCACGCCATACCAAATCCCGGCAGACCGCGACGGTTGGGCGCCACGATGATATAATCGCCGGCGGACATCATCATGAAGTTCCAGCGGAATGACCAGAACTGGCTCACGGGGCTCTGCGGACCGCCTTCGCAATAAAGGATAGTGGGGTATTTCTTCGCGGGATCGAAATGCGGCGGATAGATGATCCAAGTCAGCATATCTTTTCCGTCCGTTGTCTTCTGCCATCTGGGAACAACTGTCGAGCGCTCGATCTGAGAGTAGATATTATCGTTCTCGTGGGTCAGTTGGTCGAGGAGTTGGTTATAGGTGTCAAACGGCTGGTCGTAATAGATCTCCGTGTGCGCCATCTGCTCATGGTCTTTGCGGAGCCACTCACGGATGTCCAGATGGTAGATCTCGTTCGCCTGGCGCATGGAGTGACCGAGCAGATAAGCCTGATAGTCGGTTACATCGCCAAGCCCTAAATCCCACTGACCGTCCGTCAGTTTGGTAGTCAGGCCGTCGAGGGTGACGCGGTAGAGTTGTACCGTGGCCTGCCAGCAGGCGGTGAAGACCAGCGTGGTGTCGTCCAACCATTGGTATTCATCTACGTTGGTATCCATCGACTTGCTCAGGAAACGCTTCTCGCCGGTATTGGTGTTCATGACCATTAAGCGGTTCTCGTCGCTCTCGTAACCGTCACGTGCCATGGACTGCCAAGCGATCCACTCGCCGGAAGGCGAATAAGAGGGGTTGGTGTCATAGCCGCCGTTGCCCTCGGTGATGTTCTTGTGCGTACGCGTGCGAACATTATAAATATATATGTCGCTGTTGGTGGAGAGGGCGTACTCCAAACCGGTTTTCTTGCGGCAGGTGTAAGCGATTTCCTCGTTGTTCGGGTTCCACGCCAACTGCTCCACGCCGCCGAAAGGCTTCATGGGGCTTTCAAAGGCGGTGCCCTCGAGGATGTTCACGGATTCGCCAATCCTGGCGGATTTCATGCGCTCGCCCTCGCCGTAATACTCGGTCTTGAGTTCGCACACAAAGGGCTGCGGAGCGGTCTCCGTCCATTCGTCCCAGTGTTTGTACATCAAGTCCTCGTGCATATGGCCGGTAGCCAACGGCAGGTCGGGGTATTTGTCCACAGTGGACGGAACGGTCTTGACCTGCTTGATAAGGATGACCTGATCACGCATCGGGGAGAGCAGGAAGCCCTCAATATCTTCTGCGCCTGTCACCTCCACTTCCTCTTTGTCGCGACGGATATATAGTTTGCCGCCTTTGAGGTAAGCGAGCGCGCCGCTGTTGCCGAACCATGCCGGCTCGGAACCCACGAACTCATCTACTACCTGCATGTTCTCGAACGGATTGCAGATGCGGATCCAGGTCGTGGAGCGGTTCTCCTCTACGGAGTAGTAACTGACGGTGTAAGCGAGGAGACCTGTCTCAATGTCGCTCTTCACGCTACCGATACGCCCCATCGCCCATAGTCCTTCCGGCGTCAGCCGTCCGCCCTCAATCGTAATTTCGGGTTTCGTGATCGGAGCTTTGGAGGTGTCAGTGTTCTCTTTTGCGCAACTCGCGCCAAGGATAGTCACGGCTGCCATAATAAAAATCTTCCAGGTTTTCATTGATAATTTACGTTATGTCGTTATGACGTTATGTCGTTATGACGGAATTATACACAAGTGTATCCGCCGTCCACAGGAAGAGCCACGCCGGTTACGTAACGGGAGGCATCCGCAGCAAGGAAACAAACGGCACTGTCCAACTCGCCCTCATGGCCGTAGCGCTCCATCGGGATGACGGTCTTGGCATAGTTGGCGAAATACTCGGACTCGAGTGTCTCTTTGGTCAACGGAGTGATGAAATAGCCCGGGCAGATGGCATTGACGGTGATACCGTACTTGCCCCATTCGGCAGCGAGGGCACGGGTCATGTTCACTACGCCGCCTTTGGCTGCGTGGTAAGGAGAAGCGGGTGCAATCTTATTGCCCACCAGACCATACATGGAAGCGATATTGATGATGCGCCCGTAGTTATTCGGAATCATGGTTTTCTTGGCTACGGCGCGTGCTACGCGGAAAGAACCGAAGAGGTCAATCTGCATCTCGTTCTCAAACTGTGCGTCGGTGATGTCCTCCGCCGGAGCTACGGCACCCGTACCGGCGTTGTTGACTACGATGTCGATGCGGCCGAAATGCTTGATAGCTTCATCTACCATTTTCTCCACCGCCTCGGTGCTGGTGATGTCGCATTGCAGCGGCAGCACCTCTACACCGAACGCTTTCTCAATCTCGTGCTGAACCTCCACCAGTTTCTCGTAACGGCGTGCGATGATGACGAGTTTACTACCTTTGGCAGCCAGGGCTTTAGCCATCTGGACACCTAATCCTCCCGAGCAACCGGTAACCAGCGCAACACGGCCGCTCAAATCAAATAAATCTTTCATATTATTGTAATTTTTTATTATGTATGCTTAAAAAAACGGCGCAAAGATACAAAAAAATTTGCATATATGCAAAAAAAGTAGTAATTTTGTGCCATAAAATCGTTCAAGCCATGAAAGTGCAATTCTTAGGCGCCACCCGCGAGGTGACGGGCAGTAAGCATCTTATTACGACCGATTCGGGTCACACTATTCTTCTCGATTGCGGAATGTACCAGGGTAAGGGCATGGAGACCGATGCCGCCAACAGAGACCTCGGCTTTGATCCCAAGAAATTGGATTGCGTCGTGCTCTCCCATGCGCATATAGACCATTCCGGACTGATCCCGTATATCTATAAGATGGGTTTCCGCGGCGATATCTATTGTACGCCCGCTACGCGGGATCTATGTACCCTCATGCTGACCGACACGGCGTTTATCCAGGAACAGGATGTACGTACCTATAACAAGAAGATAGACCGTCAGCATCCGCATAAGGAGAAAGGTAAGACCTATAAGATTGAGCCGCTTTACAACCAGCATGACGTCGATGGCGCAATGCGGCATTTCGTGACGTATAGCTATGACCGCCGGTTCCGGCTCTTTGACGATGTACTGCTGACCTTCACCAACTCCGGTCACATGCTGGGCGGCGCCATCTGTTCGCTGGAGGTATATGAAGAGGGTAGGTGGAAGAGAATATGCTATACCGGCGACATCGGCCGTAAACACTGCCATATATTACCCTCGCCGCAACTCTTCCCGCAATGTGACTACCTGATTTGCGAATCGACTTATGGCGACAGATTGCATGACGAAGAACTGGTGACGGAGGAAAATCTCCTCGGGGTAGTGGAAGATACATGCGTCTATCGCAAGGGGCAACTCCTTATTCCGGCTTTCTCGGTGGGACGAACCCAAGAGATCGTCTATGTGCTGAACCAACTCTACAACGACGGACGGCTACCGCATATACCCGTCTATGTGGACTCGCCGATGAGTACCAACGCCACTCAGATCTTCCGGCTCTATCCGGACGAACTGTCTGAAGAGGTGCGTGACACTCTGCGTTTTGACGCCGATCCGTTCGGGTTCAATACACTCCGCTATATTACTGACATCCGCGAATCCAAGGCACTCAACCACAAAGACGAACCGTGTATCATCATCTCCGCCTCGGGTATGTTGGAAGCAGGACGTATCAAACACCATGTGGCGAACCATATATCCGATCCGCGATGCACGATTCTGATTGTCGGTTATTGCGAGCCGACGACCCTTGGCGCACGTATCCAACAGCCCGGCTTGCAGTGGATTTCCATCTTCGGCCTCGACCGCAAAATCAAAGCTCAGATTACTAAAATCGAAGGTTTCTCGGGACATGGTGATTATCAGGAAATGATAGAATATCTCACGCGAAGCCTGCAAGTCAAAGATGTCCAGCGCGTCTTCGTGGTGCACGGGGAGGCTCAAACAGCAGAAACGTATAAGGGGCATTTGCATGATGCCGGATTCCAAAATATATCCATTCCGGAGAAGGGCGAAATGGTAGAATTATAAAAAAAATGCAATTTTATTTGCACATGTCAAAAAAAAGTAGTACCTTTGCACCCGATTTTGCGTAATGAGCAATCAAAACCACTATATCATCGACCTCAAACGCCTGCCAATAGGCACGCATACGTTTGAAATCACGCTGGACGATGAGTTCTTCGGGGCTCTCGAAAAAACGGAAGTATTGAGTGGTAAAGTGGTGGCAAAAGCAACGCTAAATCTCCGGGAGGAGGACTATCAGCTCAATATAGCGGTTCAAGGAACTGTCTTTGTTGTGTGTGACAGGTGCCTCGACCCGATGTCCCTTGATATAGACGACGAGCAGGAGATCTTCTCTGAAGATGAGGAGCAAACAAATGACCAAATGGTAAATGACCAAATGGTAGATCTCTCCTGGCTCGCGTATGAGATAGTAAGTATCAATATTCCGCTCGTGCACAGTCACCAACCCGGTGGTTGCAACCAGCAAATGGAACTTCTCCTCCATGACCACCTTTGTGACGAGCCGGAACCCGATGAGATAGATTGATAAATAAAGTTTAATAATTAGAACCCTCTCAATCGGCATAGAGGGTCCACAGCGCAAACCGGCGAAACGTTTGCGATGGGGAGAGCGGAGGCATCGGTTGCCCGTTTATTTAGCGGAGCGGTATAAACCAATGCACACCGATTGCCGAATGCGATATGGCACATCCTAAAAGAAGACAATCACACACCAGACAAGCCAAACGTCGTACCCATGACGTAGTGAAAGCTCCTACACTGGCAACATGCCCGAACTGCGGCGCTCTTCACATCTACCACACCGTTTGTCCGTCCTGCGGATATTATCGTGGTAAACTGGCTATCGAGCAGGCAGAAGCTTGATTCGAAACGAAAGGTGAAAAGAAAAGGTAAAGGGCAAATTATGCCTTTTGCCTTTTTACCTTACTTATTTCACGCGTGCGCGACGCACGTATGATGGCTCGCGAGGAGTCACTGGGAAATTAACAACTAAAAATTTAACATTCAAAATTGATGTACAACAACAATTCCAACAATGAAGGAGAGCGCAGACCCCGTCCGCGTTTTCACAGAGAGGGAGCAGAGCAAGTTTCTCGTCCCCGTTTTAACAGAGCAGATGGCGAGAGCCGCCCGCGTTTCAACCACAATGAGCGTCCGCAACGCTCCTATGGCGAGCGTAGCGAGAGACAGTTTGGCGAACGCGCTTATGGTGAACGTGCTTATGGCGACCGCGCTTTCGGTGAGCGCAGCGACCGTCCGCAACGCCCGTTCGGCAACAAACCTAAACGTAACAACGGACTCTACTCTAATCGTAAACAACAAGTATATCGTGAGCAGCATGAGGATCCGACCAAGCCGGTTCGTTTGAACAAATACCTGGCTAATGCAGGTATATGTTCCCGTCGCGAGGCGGATGATTTTATCCAAGCGGGCGTGATTACCGTCAACGGGGCAACCGTGGACAGTTTAGGAGCCAAGGTTCTGCCGACCGATGATATCCGTTTCCACGACCAGCCGGTACGCCGCGAGCGCAAGGTCTATATCCTGCTCAATAAGCCGAAGAATACCGTAACGACTACGGATGATCCCCAAGAGCGTCACACGGTGATAGACATCGTACGTAACGCTTGCCCAGAGCGTATTTACCCTGTCGGACGACTGGATAGAAACACTACCGGTGTACTTCTGCTCACCAACGACGGTGATCTGGCAGCCAAGCTGACGCACCCCAAATATAACAAGAAGAAAATCTACGCAGCTACTCTGGACAAAGAGCTGGACGAGGTGGACGAGGCTATTATTCGTTCCGGCGTAGTGCTCGATGACGAGCGTATTATCCCCGATGCACTGGAGTTCCCGAAAGCTGACCGCAAACATATCGGTCTGGAAATCCACTCCGGTCAGAACCGCGTGGTACGCCGAATGTTCGAAAAAGTAGGGTACAAGGTTGTAAGCCTCGACCGCGTCTCCTTCGCCGGACTGACGAAGAAAAACGTAGGACGTGGCAAATGGCGTTTCCTTACACCTAAAGAGGTAGCATTCCTCCAGATGGGGCAGTTCTGAGGGATGAAAAATTAAAAATTACGAATTACGAATTACGAATTGAAACGCAGCGTACATTATATATTATTCGCCATCACGATAGCTGTAACGATTGTAAGCGGTATTATGATGTTCCATGTGAATGTCAATGCCGATATGACGAAATACCTGCCCGATGACTCGCAGATGAAGCGAGGTATTGAGATCGTGATGGAGGAGTTCGGGTCGTCCGCTCAGATGTCCGGAGCCGACGTGCATGTGATGTTCGAGGGGCTCAAAGCGAACGAGGTGCCGGGTATCCGTACGTTATTGGACGGTTACGAGGATGTGCACGGCGTGTCCTACCGCTATTCAGAGGATAGTACCCACACTGTCTTTGATCTGGACGTACCGAAATCCGTTGACCAGAAGGCTCTCGGAAAGCAGATCAGTACCCGCTTTGGCGGAAACTGCGTAGTCGAGACCAGCCAGGATGGCGCTACGCCGCCGATCTCCGTCATGATCTTTGCCGCCGTGCTGATTATGGTGGTGCTTTTCGTGATGGCACAGTCGTGGTTCGAGCCGGTGGTGATTCTGCTGACCGCAGGGCTTGCGATCGTCATCAATATGGGAACGAACGCCCTCCTGCCGTCCGTCTCCATCACCACTAATTTCATCGGTTCGATCCTGCAGGCTGTGCTCTCGCTCGACTATTGTATTGTCCTCCTCAACCGCTACCGGCAGGAGCAGGATGAGCACACGGATCGGCGTACCTCTTGGATTGCCGCTAACCGAGCCATCAAACGCGCAGCGCCATCAATCTTGTCATCGGCGCTCACAACGGTAGTAGGTCTGTTGATGCTCTGTTTCATGCGCTTGAAGATTGGTGCCGACATGGGCATTGTGTTGGCGAAGGGAGTGGTGTGTTCGCTCATCTGCACCTTCACGGCTATGCCGGCGCTGATGCTAATCTTCCGCAAGACGATTAACAAAACAGCCAAAGCAGCATATATACCACCTACTGACGGGTTGGCAAGATTCGTGTCAAGACACAAACTGCCGATAGCTGTAGGGGCTGTGGTGCTCTTCTTTGGGTCATGGTATCTGAGCCGGCAAACGACCATCTTCTTCTCCGCCGAAGCGGAATCGAAGATAGAGGAGGTCTTCCCGTCACTCAATCCTTTTGTACTGGTTTATGACACGCAGGATGAAGAACTGATCTTCCCGCTGGTAGATAGTTTAGTAGCTCAGCCCGGAATAAAGTCCGTGATCAGTTATCCTACGCTCATGAGCGAACCGCTTACCCCGGCAGGGATGGCGCACCACGTGCAGTCGCTCCTGACGGATTTCAAGGATTTCATGCCGGAGGGAACAACCGTTCCGGATGAGGCACTCAATGCTATCACGCCGGAGATGGTGCAGTTGCTCTATTATATGCGATCGAAAGACTCGACGGAGATGGAGATGGCTTTTCCCGATCTGGCGCGGTTCCTGCATACCGATATTGCTTCTAATCCGCTCTTCTCCTCTTATCTGGACGATGAGATGAAGAACCAGATCGCTTTGCTGCAATCCATGCTTGAGATGCCGGTTGAGGAAATGCCGGAGGAAGAGGTTCCATCTCCGAAACCCCAACCGGAGAAAGACATGAAGATGGTAGATACAGTTGTTCCTGTCCGCGAGACAATCGCCCCGATTGAGGTCATGCCGACGCTCGCTATCACGGAAGATACCGTCTCTGTGCCCCAAGTGACAGTTGATAAGATAGAGATTATTCCTTTCATGAAGCGGTTGGCAGCGGAGCAGACCTCCGCTATCTCAATAGAGATGCGTAAGCTGACGGACACTGCGGCTATTCGTCTGCCAATGTCCGTCAAGGAGATGGCTGTATTTATCGGTTCTACGCCTTTCCAGACGCAGCTTGTCTATAACTACGCACCGGGTAAGGCAAAAAAGATGTCGCCGCTGCAGTACGTGCATCTCTTGGTGGACGACCTCTTCAAACGCCCCGGTTTGGCAGGAATGATCAACGATGAGCAGCGTACGCTCCTCAGTCAGCGTGCCCACTTGATGGATCTGGCGGATGAAAACGCATCGCTCACTCCGAGTGATCTGAATATCCTTCTGCGTGCGTTCGGCATAGAGAATTTCACGGATGACGAACTTATGGCGATTGCTTATCCTAAGAAAGAGGAACCCCGGCAGACAACTCCGCCAGCCGAGCTGAACGCCGAGGAGATGGCCAGTGCGCTGGCGCAAATGCAGCGTTCGTTGCATAGCACGGATACAATGCGTGCCAAAGCTCCGGAGGCCTACAAAGCACCGGAGGCCCCGAAGAAACCTAAGGGACCGACCAAGGCGGATCTGCAGGCACAACTGTTTACCGAACTTGTCTTCGGCGGTAAGACTTATACAGCCGATGAGATGGCTAAGAAACTGAATCGCCTCATGACCCTCTCGGATGTCAAATCAACTCCAATAACCCCGGCGCAGATGTCACTGCTATACGACCTCTACGGATCAAAGAACAGTAGTTGTGACACGCTTCGTTTGGGCTTTGAGCCCCTGTTGGTTTATCTGTGCGATACGCTCGTCCATGACCCGAGGCTGGCAGACCTGCTACCGGATACAATCGGAGCGCAAGCTGCTAATATCAAGTCTCAAATCAAGGAAGGTTTAGGTCAACTCCGTAAGGAGAAACACTCTCTTCTGGTTGTGCTCTCGTCGCTGCCGGCGGAGTCCAAAGAGACGTATGATTTCGTTGAGACTTTGACTCAGGAAGCCGATGAGCATCTTCCGCACGAGCATTATTATGTAGGCGAATCGGTTATGTATGCTGAGATGCGCGCCGGTTTTGACCACGAGATGAACGTAGTGTCGCTCCTGACGATCCTCTCGATCTTCCTGATTGTTGCTATCACCTTCCGCTCCGTCATTGTACCGCTCATTCTTGTGGTAGCGGTAATGACGGCGGTGTATGTGAACGTTGTGGTGGCAGGTATCGTGTCCGGACAGATGCTCTATCTGGCTTACCTGATCGTACAAGCCATCCTCATGGGGGCTACCATTGACTATGGCATTCTTTTTGCGAACTATTACCGTGAGAACCGTAAGTCCATGCTCCCTGTAGATGCCATCTGCGCGGCGTACAGAGGTTCAATCCGTACGATCCTCACATCCGGTTTGATTATGGTTATCGGTCCGGGTGCGATGGCGCTGTTCATAGATGATCTGATGATCAGTAATATCGTAGGATGCTTGGCGGTAGGCGCTTTCGTGGCGGTGGTACTTACCCTGACGGTGGTTCCCGCTGTGCTTGTGGCGCTTGATAAATGGGTTGTCTATGGCAAACAAAACCGATTCAACGGATGATACGCGAGGGATGGCATAGGAGAGTAGTACTGGACCTGATTATATGGGCCATGGCTGTACTGCTGTGTATGCTTTGGCGATGGGTGTCCAATAAGAGCGAGTTACTCTCTTATTGGTCACTCTTCGGTATCTTGACCGTTCTCTGGATTGTCATTGGTTTTGCGGTGCAGCTCTACCGCTCGTATAAAGAGTCTTGGTTTTGGCAGGCATGGCTCTCCGTCATAGCGGATGCCGGAATACTGATAGGCCTCTGCTGGTGGATCCTTCCGAAAATACCTTACAACCTATCGCCGCGCGTAGCTATGTGGACTATCCTTATCGTAGGAGCGATAGAGACGGTAGTGGTACTGATGGAGCATTATTGGAAGTACGCGACGAACATGACCGTTCCGGCGATGCAGATCGAGATGCGAAAGGATGCCAGATCGCGCCATGAGGATACGAAGCGTTCGGCCTCTTCTATTCGTTCTATTCACCAATCGGTACTCTCTGTCACGACGGAAGCGGACTATTATATGCTTCGGAAGAAGGCAAGGCTGGATTCTACGCTGACCAAAGCGATTTGCGACAGAGACCGCTTTGCATTCCTCCAGATTCCGGACTACCAATACAACACCCTTGTGGATCTCACGCTTCTCAACGATGCACGGGGGATTAATCGGCGGTTCTGTATCGTAAACCAAAAACTGCCGGATGACGGGCGATATATCTGCTGCTACCGACCGCAGGAGTATATCAAGCAGAAGATGCTGAATAAATATCCCGCTCCCCTTAATTGGATTATCTATAGCCTCTATTTCTTCCAGAAACGAGTCATACCCAGGCTTATGCTCACCAGCCGTCTCTACTATGATGTAACGAGGGGACGGAAAAGAATGCTGAGTAAGACCGAGGTACTCGGTAGGTTATACTATTGCGGTTTTGAGGTCGATGAGATCGTACCTATGGGGCACATAGAGTATGTCTTTGCCCATCGTCACTCGCAGCCTTATCCGCAGGAGCAGATTAAGGTCTACGGCCCGATGATTAAACTGCCGCGGGTGTGCAAGAACAAGGAAATACGGTATTTCTATAAGTTCCGCACGATGCACCCTTACGCCGAGTATATTCAGAAATATGTCTTTGATGCCCGCGGTGGCATGGATATTTCCGACAAATCCAACGACGATTGGCGGATTACCAACTGGGGTAGGTTCATGCGTAAATATTGGCTGGACGAACTGCCGATGCTTATAAACTGGTTTAAACGCGACGTGAAGTTAGTGGGGGTCCGCCCATTGAGCCGGACGATGTTTGATACGTACCCCAAGTGGCTGCAGGACAAACGTACGCTTTGTAAACCCGGTCTGATACCGCCGTTCTATATTGATCATCCCAATACGTTTGAAGAACTCTTTGCGAGCGAGGATAAATATCTCACGGAGTATCTGGCGCATCCTGTCAGAACGGATATCAAGTATTTCTTCCTGACTCTTCGTTCCATACTAACCCGAAAAACTCATAGCGCATGATCAACGAGCCGTATATAACTTCCGTTCGTGCCGCTCTGTGGGGCGCTGAACCAATCGAAATGCCTGTGACGGACGACCTCCTGGCGCTGCATATGCGTCAGGGTACCGGTGCGTTGGTTTTTCCTTCCTTATTGGAAAGGGAGGATCTTTCTCCATACGCGCGTGCGCAAATGAAAACAGTCTGCATGCGTGCGATGCAACAACAGGCACGGCTTCACTATACGCTCTCGCGGGCATGGACGGCACTTGAGGACACCGGGCTGCACGCCGTGCTGATGAAAGGAGCCGGACTGGCTTCCCTCTATCCCTCGCCGGAGCAACGGGAGTGGGGAGATATAGACCTCTTTGTGGGTAAGGAGCAATATCATCCGACTTGTGCGGTGATGCGTGATACTTTTCCGAACGCACTGAAGTTCGATGAGGAGTTGGATCACTACAAACACTATAACCTCATCGCCGATGGCATCTCCATTGAGATACACCGGGTTTCCGTAGCATTGCAACACCCCCTCGACGAATACCGTTACGGGGCAATCGAGCGCGAGGGAATGGGGCATGCGATACCTTTGACTCTCAACGGGCTCGATGTGCGTGTGCCGGAACCGACCTTCAACGCGCTCTTTGTTTGTCTTCATGCGTGGGAGCATATGATGACGAACGGCGCTAATATCCGCCAACTCTGCGACCATGCACTTTTGCTCCACCATTATGCTTCTGCGATAGACAAACCGCGTCTCAAACACTATCTGAGAGCCCTTCACATGACGGATGTATGGCGTCTGTTCATGGCGGTAGAGGTGCATTATCTTGGGCTCCCGGAGAGCGAAGCTCTATTCTATGATTCCTCTGTCCTTTCCCGCGCAAAACGGCTGATGGACGATCTGTTGAGAGGCGCTCTACATACACCTGTTTCCGCACCTTATGCGGCTACAAACCGATTTGCCCGCAAATGGCATACTATGCAGGAACGAATAGCCAATGCCCGCCGGATGAGTCCGTATAGTCCGGCTTATGCGCGGCATCTGATTGTAACCACATGGCTGCACGGAGCGGTCCGACTTTTTGCCAAAGACAGACGATGGGAGTAAGAAACACAGCCATATTAGTTGCGCTCAATACGCTCTTCTTCGTGCTCGCAGCGTGGCTTTTGCCGCTCGGCTTTGAGGAGAACGATGATATCATGATGGCGATGATAGCCAACGGCACGTATTCCGGTACACCGGACTGCCACCTGGTTTATATCAATGTGATTTACGGAGCCGTGCTGGCGGCACTCTATCGCCTCACCACGGCTATTGAGTGGTACACGTTCTCATTTGCCGCACTGCATATATTATCGGCTTCGATCTTGTCGTATTGTATCCTCACGATGCCTAACCGCGCCCGCTGGGAGCGTGCTCTCTGGCTGGCTGTTCTGTACGTGCTATGGGCGCGGATCATCATCGCTTTGCAGTTCACTACCACGGCGGGGTTCGTTTGTCTCGCCGGCTGTACGTTGCTCCTCCGTAAGGATAGCCTCAGGGCGCGGTGGAGCGGAGTAGTGCTGGTGGTCGTTGCCTCTCTCGTTCGTTTCTGGGCTGCCGGGTTGGTCGGCGTGCTGATGGCGCCGATCATCGTCTATACCTACCGCTTGGACTGGCGCAAATACATGGCTGTCGTCGTAATGTTGGCGGCGGTAGTTGCCTGCCGTTATACCAACCGTACTGTCTATGACTCCGACCCCGAGTGGCGCTATTTCCGCGAGTATAATCTTCTACGCGCCCAACTCAACGACAACCCCAATGCCTACCAAATGACTACCGCGCAGCTGCCCGAGGGTATTGATCCCATGGACTACCGGCTCCTCCTACGCTTTATCCCGGACGCGGAGCAGATTGATCTGCCAGCTATCCGGCGTATCAGCGCCGCCGTAGGCGAAGTGCCGCTCCGCGACAAACTGAACAACCTCTACCGGATGGAGCGATATATCGTGGAGATCAGTATTCTTCTGGCGTTGCTTGTTGTCATGACGCTCACTACCCAGAATCGCTCCAAGCGTTACTTTTTTATCCTTTATACGATCTTCGTGGTGATTCTGATGCTGTATATCAGTCTCGATGGTTTTCTCAAGAACAGGGTTTTCCTTTGTATGCTCATGCCGTTGTTAATAACGGATTTCATGCTTCTGCCGAATACCACCGGGCTCAAACGCCGCTGGGGAATAGGCCTCGCGATAACCGGCCTCTGCCTCTGGTATGGCTATCAGATGTACGAGGAACGCGAGACAGCGGTTTTTAACCGCTACGTATGGACGCATCTGCAGCAGCCGCTCTTGGACTACGTGCCGTCCGATGCGTATGTGACGACCATAGGCACCTCAATGATGATGGAGGCCACCGAGCCTTGGCATATATGGCCATACGAGAGCCGCAAATATACCTTAGGGTGGATGACTTGGAGCCCGCTTAATAAACCCGTCGGACATAGTTATAGGGCGTTGCTCAACGATAACATGTATATCCTCACGGATATCAATTATACCCGCGATCACACGGCTCTACAGCGCGTGTGCGAGCAGATTGAGAAACATTATGGCGTGCCTGCCGATATCCGGTGGGTCTGCCGGAACGGACGTTATGCACTCGTACAATTACAAATCGTAAATAGTAAATCATAAATGTCAAAGACAATAGCTATCATAGGTGCCTCGTATTTGCAGCAACCTTTGGTTCTCCGCGCCAAGGAGATGGGGTTGCGTACCATCTGTTTTGCATGGGAGCAGGGAGCGGTCTGCAAGGATCTTTGCGACACGTTTTATCCACTCTCCATTACGGAGAAAGAGGCAATCCTTGATATATGCCGCAAAGAGCATATAGATGGTATCTGCACCATTGCCAGCGATGTCGCCGCGCCTACTGTGGCGTACGTGGCGGAGCAAATGGGGCTGACCGGAAACAGCTACGAGTCCTCTCTCAAGGCGCACGACAAACACAAGATGCGTGAGGCATTGGTGGCAGCCGGAGTCGATTGTCCCGGCTACCGGGTATTGGCTCGTGGCGAACGCTCGGATGTCTCGGGACTCGAACTGCCGCTGATTGTCAAACCCTCCGACCGGTCGGGCAGTCTCGGCGTGCAGAAGATAACATCCTGGTCCGAACTGGTTCCCGCGGTGGAGAATGCCGAACGGGTGTCACTCGCGGGTGAAGCAATGGTGGAGGAGTTTATTGACGGACGGGAGATAAGCGTCGAGACGATCTCATGCCGTGGTACGCATTATCCGCTCCAAATAACTGATAAGGTAACCACCGGCGCACCGCATTTTGTAGAACTCGCCCACCATCAGCCTTCCTCCCTTCCGCAGGAGACGCAAGACCGCATTTTTGCTATCACTTCGAAGGCGCTTGATGCCCTCGGGATAGAGAATGGCGCCTCTCATTCCGAATACAAAATTACCCGCGAAGGTCGCGTGGTGGTAATGGAAATAGGTGGTCGCATGGGTGGCGACTTCATTGGTAGCCATCTGGTACAACTCTCCACAGGCTATGATTTCCTGCGCGGAGTGATCGAGGTGGCGATGGGAGAAACGGTTCTTCCCCTCAAGACCATCCATGCCTGCAGCGGAGTCTATTTCCTGAGCGGTGAGACACCCGAGGTGTTGCCATACATCCTGCACGCCAAAGACTATCCCGAGATCGTTGCCGCGGAGCAGACCGACACCGAACTCAAACCCCTGACCTGCTCTGCCGACCGCAGCGGGTATTTTATGTATCAGAGTACACACAAATTTGAAATTTGAAATGTATAACCAATCCTTATCGGTAGTCGTACCGATCTATAACGACCAAGAGGTTATCCCGGAGCTGCTGCGTCGCCTGACCGCCGTACTGGAGACCATTGTCCGGGAATACGAGATCATCCTCGTCGATGACGGTTCACGCGACTCCTCATGGTTAGTCATGCAAGAGGAACGGGCGCACCGCGAGCACCTGCGTATTGCGCGGCTGAGCCGTAATTTCGGTCAGCAGAACTCCATCGCCGCCGGACTCTCGCTGGCTACCAAAGAACTGATCGTCCTCATGGATAGTGATCTGCAGGACCGACCGGAAGATATCCCGACGCTCATCGACGCGCTTCTGGAGGACCCCAACGCCACGATGGCGATAGCACAGTGGGAGGAACGAAAAGACAGCCGCATGAAGATCGCCGTCTCGCGCCTCTTCCAGCGCGTCTCTAACAGCATCACGGATATCCACACCATGCCCCGCCTCGGTATCTTCCGCGTCATGAAAAAGAGCGTGGTAGAGGAACTCCGCCGCTTCCCCGAGAAGACGGCGACGGCGGTCAGTCTCCTCTATTTTATCGGAAATAAGTATGTGGCGGTTCCGCTCAAACGCGATGCACGGTTTGCCGGAAAGAGCGGGTATAACCTCTCCAAGATGCTCTCGCTGACCTTCGCCCGCATCTTCTCGTTCTCGATGTTTCCGATCCGGCTGGTGACATACATGGGCGCGTTGCTCTGTGTCGGTAGTATGATTGCCGCATGCGGACTGATCATCTACAAACTGGTCGGAAACGTAGTCACGGGTTGGACCTCCATGATGGTATTGATGCTCTTCCTCTTCGGCTTGAACTTCGCGTTCCTCGGGGTGCTGGGTGAGTATATCGGTCGCATCTTCCTGGAGACCAAACAGCGGCCTAACTTCATAATAGAACAAGTGATATGAGTCGTAAAGTAGCAATATTAGGCGGAGTGGGGAACGCGGCTGTCATCGCGGCGGCTATTGATCACGCCCATCGTCTGGGAGCAACAGACCTGGAGGTGGCGGGATTTCTGAACGACCGTACGCCGGTAGGGGAGACGATTGATCTCTATCCCGTGATAGGAACCCTCTCGGACACCAAACGTTTGTTGGACGAGGGCTATTGGTTCATTAATGCCATCCTCCGCATCGATGGCAATCAGGAACGTATCGCCATGTTCGAGTCTCTCGGCATCCCCGATGACCGGCTGGCTACGTTTGTACACCCGATGGCGTATGTAGCGCCTTCGGTGCAACTCTCGCCGGGTTGTGTTGTCATGCCGCAGGTAGCTATGTCGCCGGGCTCCAAACTGGGACGCGGAACGATCATGATGGTCGGCGCTACAATGGGACACGATAACACTGTGGGCGATTTCTGCCACATTGCTGCCCAGGCGTGTGTCGGCAGTTATCTCACGATCGGCAAAGGGGTGCATGTAGGCCTCAACGCAACGATCCGCGAGAACCTCACCATCGGTGACTATGCCACCCTCGGCATGGGTGCCGTGCTGACCAAGAACATGGGCACAAAAGAGATATGGGCGGGCAACCCTGCCAAATTCTTAAGGTATGCAGAATAGGATCACGATAATATCGGCACTTATAGGCGTTAATATGTTATATGCCTGTGTGGGGATCTGCACGAAGATGGCTTCGCTGCAGCACTTTCTCTCCTGGTCATACCTCCTCTGGTTCGGCGGGGCGGTGGCGATCATCGGTATATACGCTGTTCTATGGCAGCAGATCCTCCGTCATGTGGAATTATCCACTGCCTACATGTTCAAGGGTACGACGCTTATTTTCACGATGCTCATCGCCGCACTCCTTTTTGGCGAGTCGATCACACTACCGAATATCCTCGGTTCCATCATCATTATCATCGGTATAACCCTTCTCGCGCGCTCATGAAATACGGATTAATTGCATTAGGAGTCGTTTTTGCAGCCGCCTGCGCACAGATGTTGCTCAAACAGGGAGCCCGGCAGGGCTACACACCCTTCTGGAGACAGTACCTCAACGGATGGGTCATCTCCGGCTATACCCTTATGTTTGCGGCTATGGTGGCGAATATATGGTGCATGCACCGGGGCTTGCAGCTCAAGGAACTGTCTATCATCGAGTCCACCTCGTATTTCTTTGTGCCGGCGCTCAGTTGGCTGCTCTTCAAAGAGCCAATCAACGCCCGTAAGGCACTTGCTATCGGAATAATCATCATCGGAGTAATAGTCTTTTTTATATGATAAACTTCAATCAACCTCATCTCACGGGCAAAGAAGCCCATTACATGTACGAAGCGGTCTATGCCGGCAAACTGTCCGGTAACGGCACTTTCACCAAACGGTGTCAATCGCGGTTCGAAGAGCGTTACGGCTTCCGTAAGACCCTTCTGACCACCTCCGGTACGGACGCGCTGGAGATGTGCGCCATGCTCTGTGACCTGCATCCGGGCGATGAGGTCATCGTACCCTCTTATACATTCGTCTCCACGGCGTTGGCGTTTCTTCGCGAGGGAGCTAAAGTGGTTTTTGCGGACTCCATGACCCGCAATCCGAATATCGATGCCGAGACGCTTGAAGCCCTCATTACACCGCGTACCAGGGTCATTGTGCCTGTTCATTATGCCGGTGTGGCGTGTGACATGAACGCCATCATGGCCCTCGCCCAAAAGTACAACCTCCTCGTCGTCGAGGATGCCGCTCAAGCGATTGATAGCTACTATAAGCCCTCTACCACCTCCTCCCATAATGGGGGAGAGCGGTTTGCCCCTTCAGGGGAAAACCCACGGAAAGGGGCTATGAAGCCTCTCGGCTCCATCGGCCACCTCGCCGCTTTTAGTTTCCACGAAACAAAGAATATCACCGCCGGGGGCGAGGGTGGGTTACTCGTGGTGAACGACGAGCGTTTCATCCGCCGCGCGGAGATCATCTGGGAGAAAGGGACCAACCGCGCCGAATTCTTCCGTGGCGAAGTGAACAAATACGGTTGGGTGGACATGGGCTCCTCGTTCCTGCCATCCGAGGTCAATGCCGCGTTCCTCTGGGCGCAACTCGAGAACCTCGATGAGATACAAGCCAAACGCAAAGCGCTCTGGAATACCTACTACGAGCGTCTTTCAAATACCTTGGCACGGTTTGCCCCCTCAGGTGAAAACCCACGGAAAGAGGCTTTTACCCTCCCGGATATCCCGTCTTATGCGACGAACAATGCCCACATGTTCTACCTCGTCCTGCCGTCTCTCGATTCGCGCACGGCTCTTATCAAGTACCTCAAGGACAACGGAGTGGCTGCGGTTTTTCATTATCTGAGCCTGCATTCCAGCGAGTTCTATCAATCCCGTCATGACGGTCGCGCATTACCGCAGTGTGACCGCTATGCTGACTGCCTCGTGCGTCTGCCCTTGTTCTACGACCTGAAGATAGAGGACGTACACCATATATGCGATTTGATCGACACATATTATCAATCGGTCTGCTGATTGCCTCCTTGGCGTACACGCTGTGGTTCGTCTTTGCCGGCTTCGGCAACCACCTCGATCCGCTCTACTGGCTCTATAAATACGAGCACATGGAGGGCGGATGGATGGCGGTGGGTACGCTGCTTACGGGCGGTGCTGTCGTCCGCCTCTTCGGGCCCGAACTGCTACCGCTGCGCCTCGCCGGATGGCTCTGTGTCACGGCGGCTATCGCCCTGCCGTACTGCACGCTGCTGGACCGTGACACACGCCGTGCCAATCTCCATTGGCTCGCCTTGACCTATCTGCTCATGGGCTATGGCGCTTTTCAGGAGTTCAGCCCCGGTACACTCACCGTCCTTCTCCTCTCCGCCATCTGGGTCACAACCTCTAAATCACCATTCCTCTCCGCTCTCCTCGCCGGCCTGGCTATCACCGTACGCTTCCCGAATATCTTGGTGCTGCTCGTTCTCGTCCCTCTCTGGCGCAAACGCACTCTCTGGCTCTTACCCGTTACGGCACTCACGGCCGGAGTGGTGTATCTGCTTGGTTATCTCTTTATCACGCCCGCACCCATGGATGCCGCGATGACCAGTCATGAACTGACCTCCATGCTTACCAAACTATGGGAGAACCTCGGCAAACTCCTTGGTTTCATGCTCATGGCGGTAGGGGTATTGGCTTTTCCTCTGCGCGGGAAACGTTATGCCGGCTGGTTCGTCGGTGCCGCCCTCGCGCTCTTCATCCTCTATTCCATCAAACCATATCAGTGGTACAACGCGGACCTGACCTATCTCCTCTCCGCCTTCTGCATCGTCCTCGCCCTTTGTTCTCCATCTATGCATGTTCCTCCCCTTAAGGGGAGGTTAGGTGGGGCTCTCCTCTTGATCGCCACCCTCGGTACCGACACCGCGTGGCTCAAACTCTTCCCCGCGGTACTGTGCCTCTTGCCCGTCGCCTTATCGCAATTCCGTGAGCACTCCTCACGCCGATACCTCCTGCAGGTGCTCATCATCCTCTGCGCTGTAGTCACTTTCCGCATGACCACCAACAGTATTGCGCAATCGAACCTCACGAAGGCTACTACTCTTGCCTCCGTCTCGCCGTACCGCGGTATTGCCATTCGCCCCGCCGAGCAATCCCGCCTTCTACAATACAAAGCCGACTACGACTCCCTTACAAATGACCATATGGTAAATGTCTTGGCTCTTGGCCAGGAGCTCCACCTCATGCGCGCCGTGACGGGGTGTGACGCCGCGCGGTACAATGAGTTCTGGGCCAATATCTTCGACTCGGTCTATACCGCTAAATACGAACCCATCATCGCCGCGGAACGCCCGGTTGTCTTCTGCTCGTTCTCGCCGATGTTCAAGACCCGACCCTCTTACACCGACCGAGAGAGTAGGATGGAGCAGATGTTGCGTGCACACGGCTACCGTGCGATCGACCGTTCCAAATATAAATACATGATATATATACCTCAATCCAATGAATAAATCTACCAGACTCGCCCTCATGATTACGGGCATTGTTATCGTCTCGCTGGTCATCGACCAAACTATCAAACTATACATCGCGACCCATTTCGCCATCGGCGAGAGCCGCGAGGTCTTCTCGTGGTTTTGGATATGCTATGTGGAGAATAACGGCATGGCGTTCGGCATCGAGTGGTTCTCCAAACTGGCGCTGACCCTCTTCCGCCTTCTAGCGGTCGGACTACTGGGATGGTATGCTCACGTGCTGATCCATAAACCCGAACCCAAAACCGGCTACGTGGCTACGATCGCTTTTATTATCGCCGGCGCGCTGGGAAACATCATCGACTGTGTCTTCTATGGCAAACTCTTCGGCTACGCCGGTTGGTTCTACGGTAGGGTGGTGGACATGTTCTATTTCCCGCTTATACGCAACTCCGCAGGCGAGGTCATTTTCTTCCGGCCGGTCTTTAATTTCGCCGACTCATGTATCACCTGTGCTGTGATAGCTATCTTGTTGTTTTACATGAAGGAACTGAAATAATCGTGCCCCTTTGGGGCTAAGAATACCAATGAGAAAGTATAAGAAAAACTTTTTTGGTCTTTTGTCTTGGAGCGTAGCGGTCTTTTGTCTTGCAGCCGCAGGCGGTCTAACCTCCTGCCGTCCGGAGGGCATCCTCCACTCGCGCCAGATGCGAGAGGTCATCATCGATCTGCATAAAACCGATGCGCTCTTGGACGAGACCGGACTCTCGCGTTACAACTCCGAGGTGCGCTCTGTCTATTACGCCCAGGTACTGGAGAAACATGGGATCACGCAATCGCAGTTCGACTCCTCCCTCGTCTGGTACACTGCCCATCCGCAGCTCTTCGATAAGATCTATCCCAAGGTGCTCAAATCGCTGGATGAGGAGCAGGAAAAATTCCGCGAAGCCCATCCGGAATTAGCGGATAATATCTATTCACAGCCGCAGGAGACCGAGAAACAAGAAACGCGACCTTTCACCACTTCCGATTTGGATAGTGTGATTTGGGTCACGTTGCATGGGTATAATTCCTCTTGGGAAAGCTGGCAGAAACCGTTCTCAATGCAGGATCTTATACAGTAACTCTTTCCATAGATCCGCATCTTTCGCGGACGGGTTATTGATTCCTTTGAGACGAGCGTCTGTCTCACGCAGGTAACCTACGATCAGGAAGGTCTTGCCTGCCGGATACCGCTTCGCCGCCATCTCGTAGTCTTTGACGAAATAAGGGTTGATGCCCAACTCACGCGCTACCACTGCCGGCGCTTTGCTCGGCATGTAGTGGTACATCAGCAGGTTGCTGAAGAATGTGAACAGCGGTGCCATCTCGCGGATCATCGGGTGGTCCTTGCTCGATGAGAAATACTGCGCTATACGGTTGGCTTTCGCTACATCGCCGCGGATCAACGCCGACTGCAGCTCCATGATATTGTACGATTTGGAAATACCTATATTGCGCTCTACCAGCGCCGAGTCAATCGTGTTTACGCCTTCCGGTCTGCCGTCCACTAATTTCTGAATAGCACTCACGATTGCCGACAGGTCGTTACCCAAATGGTCGGCTAACAACGGAGCTACACGCGGATCGAAACGTACATCCTCTCGCCCTTCGCCTATACCCTTTCGCCATTCGCCGTTATTGATATAACTGCTGATCCATCGCTCTACCTCGTAGTCACGCAGCTTGTCCGACTGCAGCCATACGACTTGCGCGCTATCCTGCACTTTCTTCCAGACACCTAAACGCTTGTCGGGTTTGCCGTTATAGCAGATCACTAACACGTTCTGCGCCATGATGGCGGATAGATAGGCTTCTAAAGCATCCCATTTCTTGATCGTCTGCGCCTCGCGTACGAGCACCACTTTGCGACCGCCCGTCATCGCATAACCGCGCACGGCACCGATGACCGGCGCTATGTCCCCGCCCGGCAGGTCTCGGCCATACACCACCTGCTGGTCGAACTCACGAGCCATCTCGTCCAACGCATTGCCGGCGATGTATTCATACACCCGGTCCACGTAATACGGCTCCTCGCCGCATAACATGTATATCGGGGCGTACGTTCCCTCGCGCAGCGAGCGCATAATATCGTCGTACTTCCTAATCACCTAATTGTGAATTGTTCCTTCACTTCCTCCAGCCTGTCCAGTTTCTCCCATGTGAACAGCTCTACCTCTCGGCTGTACTCATGTCCGTCTGCGTCGATAAAGGTCTTGGTCACTACCTCGTTCGTACGGCCTACATGACCGTACTTGGCGGTCTCCTCGTACATCGGTTGTGTCAGTTTCAGGTCGCGGATGATAGCTGCCGGACGGAGGTCAAACAACTCGCCCACTTTCTTCGCTATCTCGGCGTCGCTCATCGGCACTTGCGCCGTGCCGTAGGTGTTCACGTACAGCGACACCGGTTCGGCTACACCGATAGCGTAACTCACTTGTACCAATACCTCGTGTGCCACACCCGCGGCTACTAAGTGCTTCGCTATCCACCGCGCTGCATAAGCGGCAGAGCGGTCCACCTTCGACGGATCCTTACCGCTGAAAGCACCACCGCCGTGAGCGCCGCGGCCACCGTACGTGTCCACGATGATCTTACGACCCGTCAGACCCGTGTCCCCGTGAGGACCGCCGATCACGAAGTTACCCGTCGGGTTAACCAACAGCTTGGCATTCTTGTCCTCTAAGAACGCGTGGAGTAGGTGCCCGTAACGGCTGTCTCGCGTCGCTACACGCGGCAACAGAATATTGATCACATCCTGCCTGATCAGCTCCGGCGTCACCTTTGTACCTTGTACTTCTTCATCGTGTTGTGTACTCAGCACGATGGTATCGATACGCACCGGACGGTTTTGGGAATCGTACTCGATCGTCACTTGGCTCTTGCTGTCCGGACGCAGGTACGTCATCTGTTTGCCCTCTTTGCGTATACGCGCAAGCGTATAAACTAAGGTGTGCGCCAGATCCAGCGTCAGCGGCATGAAGTTATCCGTCTCGTCCGTCGCGTAACCGAACATCATACCTTGGTCGCCGGCGCCTTGCTCTTCCGCTACCTCGCGGCTCACACCCATGTTGATATCCTGGCTCTGCGCGTGCAGAGCTGTCAAAATACCGCAACTCTCCGCCTCGAATTTATACTCCGCTTTCGTGTAACCGATCTCGGCGATCGTCTTGCGTGCCACTTTCTGGATATCCACCCAGCCCTTGCAACTCACCTCTCCGGCGATCACTACCTGACCCGTCGTGCATAGCGTCTCGCAGGCTACGTGCGCCTGCGGATCCTGCGCTAACATATTATCCAAGATAGCGTCCGATATCTGATCGCTCACTTTATCCGGGTGCCCCTCAGACACCGACTCACTTGTAAATAAATAATGCATAATGTCATCTACAATTTTGTTATTTACCATTTACTCTTTGGTAAAAAAATAACCGCAAGTGACTGTTTGGTCTTGCGGCACAAGTTTTAGCATTGTTTTTACGAGGTTGCAAGCAGTCAAATCCATCCTCTTTCAAAATCGGATGCAAAGGTACTGCTTTTTTTTGACATACGCAAATAATTCGTCATATTTTTTATCGAATTTTTTTCATTTTCCTTGCGTATATCATAAAATCTTCGTACCTTTGCACCGCAAATCTGTTATGCCATGATTCTATTAGGTTTCGATATCGGCAGTTCGTCCGTTAAGGCTTCGCTCGTAGAGGCGGAGAGTGGTCAATGTATCGCATCGGCTTTTTATCCCAAACAAGAGGCACCCATCCTCTCGCATCAGGCAGGCTGGGCGGAGCAGGATCCCGAACAATGGTGGAACTACGCGCAAGCCGCACTCCGGGAGGCGCTTGCCAAATCTTCAAATCCTCAAATCTTCAAATCTTCAAATCCTCAAATTTCAAATAATATAGCCGCCATCGGTATTTCCTACCAGATGCACGGCTTGGTTTGTGTGGATAAGAACCGGCAAGTCCTTCGTCCGGCTATCATATGGTGTGACAGCCGCGCCGTGCCCTACGGCGAGGAAGCGTATCGCGCTTTGGGAGAGGACTACTGCCGGACGCATTACCTCAACTCACCCGGCAACTTCACTGCTGCCAAACTGGCGTGGGTGAAGCAGAACGAACCGGACCTATATGCACGCATTGACAAGATCATGCTACCCGGTGATTATATCGCCATGCGCCTTACGGGCGAAGCGGTTACTACCGTCAGCGGTCTGAGCGAAGGAATCCTTTGGGATTTTAAGGAAGGAACGCCCGCATACGCGCTATTGGAGCACTACGGCATTGACCCTTCGCTGTTGTGCGAGACCAAGCCTACTTTCGGTATTCAAGGCACGGTGACCCGCGAGGCGGCGGAGCTCTTAGGCATCCCTGCCGGTATCCCTGTCTCCTACCGCGCAGGAGACCAGCCTAACAACGCCCTCTCCTTAGGCGTGCTGCACGCAGGAGAGATAGCTTCTACAGCCGGCACATCGGGAGTCGTCTATGGCGTGATAGACCAAGTGGCAAAAGACCCTCTCTCGCGCGTCAATCCTTTTGCACATGTCAACTACACGCCCGCTGACCCGCGGCTGGGAGTACTCCTTTGCATCAACGGCACAGGCATTCTTAACTCCTGGATGCACCGCCATGTGGCGCCCGAACTGACTTATACTCAGATGAACGATGAGGCGGCGCAAGCGCCCATCGGAAGTGCCGGAGTAAGCATTCTGCCGTTCGGCAACGGCGCAGAACGGATGCTATGCAACGAGGAACGCGGATGTTCGGTTCACGGTCTCAGTTTCACACAACACACCCGTGCGCACCTGCTTCGTGCAGCCCAGGAGGGGATCGTCTTCTCCTTCATGTACGGCATTGAGATTATGCAACAGATGGGGCTGCACGTGACTACTATCCATGCCGGCAATGCCAATATGTTCCTGTCCCCAATCTTCCGTGAGACCCTCGCCGGTGTAAGCGGCGCTACGATTCTCTTGCACGATACCGACGGAGCTGCAGGAGCGGCCAAAGGAGCCGGGGTAGGGGCAGGTATCTACAAGACGCCCGAAGACGCGTTCCGAACCCTCAAAACCCTCGCTACCATCCGTCCCGACCATCAGGCTGACTACCGCGAGGCGTACGAGCGGTGGAAAAGATTGTTGGAGAATTAAATCCTCAAATTTTCAAATCTTCAAATTCTAAATATATGACAAAAGAGTATTTTCCTCAAATCGGCAAGATTGCCTATGAAGGACCCGAGTCCAAGAACCCGATGACGTTTCACTACTACGACGCAGAGCGCGTAGTGGCTGGTAAGAAAATGAAAGACTGGATGCGTTTTGCGATGGCGTGGTGGCACACCCTCTGCGCGGAAGGAGCAGACCAGTTCGGCGGCGGTACAAAGAAGTTCCCGTGGAACGAAGGCGCCGACGCCCTCACTATCGCCAAACAGAAAGCCGATGCCGGCTTTGAGATCATGCAGAAACTCGGCGTGCCCTATTTCTGTTTCCATGACGTGGACCTCATCTCCGAGGGTGCGTCGGTAGAGGAGTACGAGGCGAACCTCGCTGCCATTACCGACTACCTCAAGCAGAAGATGGACGAGACGGGCATCAAGCTCCTCTGGTCCACCGCCAATGTCTTCGGCAACGCCCGTTACATGAACGGCGCCAGCACCAACCCCGATTTCGATGTCGTAGCGCGTGCTATCGTACAAATCAAGAACGCCATCGACGCAGGTATCAAACTCGGTGCCGAGAACTATGTCTTCTGGGGCGGCCGCGAGGGATACATGTCGCTCCTCAATACCGACCAGCGCCGCGAGAAAGAGCACATGGCTACCATGCTCCGCATGGCGCGTGACTACGCACGTGCCAAAGGCTTCAAGGGCACCTTCCTCATCGAGCCCAAACCCTGCGAGCCGTCCAAACACCAATATGATGTGGACACCGAGACCGTCATCGGTTTCCTCAAAGCCCACGGATTGGACAAGGACTTCAAGGTCAACATAGAGGTCAACCACGCTACGCTGGCGGGTCACACCTTCGAGCACGAATTGGCATGTGCTGTCGATGCAGGCATGCTCGGCTCAATCGATGCCAACCGCGGTGACGCACAGAACGGATGGGACACCGACCAGTTCCCTATCGATAATTTCGAACTCACCCAGGCCTTCATGCAGATCGTACGCAACGGCGGTTTCGGTACAGGCGGTACGAACTTCGACGCCAAGACACGCCGTAACTCCACCGACCTGGAGGATATCTTCATCGCCCATATCAGCGGTATGGACGCCTGCGCCCGTGCGCTGCTGAATGCCGTAGAAATCATGGAGAAGAGCCCCATCCCGGCTATGCTGAAAGAGCGTTACGCTTCCTTCGATTCCGGCATGGGTAAAGACTTCGAGGACGGCAAACTGACCTTCGAGCAGGTCTATGAGTACGGCAAGAAAGTAGGTGAACCCGCGCAGACCAGCGGCAAGCAGGAACTCTACGAAGCCATCGTAGCCCTCTACGCCAAATAATCTTCAAATCTTCAAATCTTCAAATCTTCAAATTTATAATGTCCCATTATAAACTTAACCTCTTCTTCATCGTCCTGGTTGCCGTGATTGGCGGACTGTTGTTCGGTTACGACACAGCCGTCATATCCGGCGCGGAGAAGGGGCTGGAGCAGTTCTTCGACTCCGCGAAGGATTTTGACTACACCGATTTCTGGCATGGTTTCACGTCCAGCAGTGCCCTCATCGGCTGTATCATCGGCGCGTTCCTCTCGGGTGTGCTGTCGCAGCGGTTCGGACGCAAGCGTACGCTGTTCGTTGCCGGCGTGCTGTTCTTCCTCTCCGCTTGGGGCTCGTATGCCCCCGAGACGGGAATCCTGCCGTACGGAGAACCTACCAAGACGCTCCTTATCGTCTTCAACCTCTATCGTATCTTAGGCGGTATAGGTGTCGGTCTGGCGTCGGCTATCTGCCCGATGTACATAGCGGAGATAGCACCGGCGGACAAACGCGGCGCGCTCGTCTCCTGGAACCAGTTCGCTATCATCTTCGGCCAGCTCGTCGTCTATTTCGTCAACTACCTGATTGTCCGCGCGCATATCAACGACCCGGCGGTCGTGGAGTGGACGCAGCAGGTAGGATGGCGTGTCATGTTCGGCTCCGAGTGTGTGCCGGCAGCTACGTTCGCCCTGCTCATACTGCTCGTGCCCGAGAGCCCGCGTTACCTCGCGCTCAAAGGCTATGACGAGAAAGCGATAGCTGTCCTCTCCAAACTGCATCCTGAGGAGCATGCCCGGACGATCGTTCGGGAGATACACGAGACCGCTACCGAGACACGCGAACCGCTCTTCGCTTTCGGATGGCTCGTCATCTTCGTGGGAATCATGCTCTCTGTCTTCCAGCAGATTGTGGGAATCAATGCCGTGCTCTATTTCGCCCCGCGTATCTTCGAGTCCATGGGCGTAGGCAACCCGATGATCTTCACGGTCATCATGGGGGTGGTCAATATAAGCTTCACGCTGCTGGCTATCTTCACGGTGGAGAAACTGGGTCGCAAGCCCTTGCTTATTGTCGGATCGCTCCTGATGGCGGTCGGGGCGTTCGGAGTGGCACTGACCAACATGACCACGCTCCCGGCGTGGGTAGCCGTAGTCAGTATCCTTATCTACAGCGCATCCTTCATGTTCAGCTGGGGACCTATATGCTGGGTCTATATGGCGGAGCTCTTCCCAAACACCATCCGCTCGCAGGCTACGGCTATCGCCGTGGCGTTCCAGTGGATCAGCAATTTTGTCGTCTCCTCTACCTTCGTCCCCCTCTATAACTACAGCCATGCCATGGTCTATATACTCTATGGTGTGATCTGTGTCATCGCGGCGTGGTTCGTCTGGCGACTCGTCCCCGAGACCAAAGGAAAGACCTTGGAAGAGATCACCACCATGTGGAGGCAGAAAATCAAACGCAGATGATTATTCCGGCTGAATAAACTACTTTTGCCATAAGTTCTTCCGGGGACTCAGGTCATAGCCGGTCTTGCCTCCCCGCTTGCTTTGGTAGCCTGCTTGCTGGAGCACCATCCCTAAGCGGCTGAGGGGCATCGGTTATTACGTGGTAATGAGTGCGCAAGACTTGCGTATATGTAAAAAAGACAAAATGACACCCAAAGGTGGACAAAATGGCACGAAAATGGACAAAATGGCAGGGATGGAGGCACTGGCACGGAGATTGCAACATTCAGGGTGAAAACGTTTAAAAGCGATCGGCTAAAGCATAAAACTCCTACAGACCGCAAACAACGCAAGATTGTTTAACCTGGGTTTTCGGAATCAAACAAGATGACGAAGCCCGCAAATTTAGGAGATTGAATTATGACACCTGCAATGTATCGTAGAAACAGTTGGTTCCCAACAGTATTTGATGAGTTTCTGGACTCGGATCTGATGAACAGCGTAAACACAACCGCTCCGTCGGTTAACGTCAAAGAAACCGAGAAAGCGTATATCGTTGAACTGGCAGCACCGGGCGTAAAGAAAGACTACTGCCGCGTTCATATCGACGAGGATCACAACCTGTGTGTAGCCATCGAGAACAAGTTCGAGCACAAAGAGGAAGACAAACACTCGCACTATCTGCGCCGCGAGTTCTCGTACACCAACTACGAGCAGAAATACAGTCTGCCGGATGATGTGAACGAAGAAGAAATCAACGCCAAGGTAGAAGACGGTATTCTGACTATCGAACTGCCGAAACTAAAGAAAGTAGAAGGCAAGACGACGAAACAGATTGAAATAAAGTAGTCGAAAGACAAAAGTAGAAAGTAGAAAGAACGCTTCGCTCAAAGTAGAAAGAACGGCAACCGAAAGGTTGCCGTTTTCTGTCGATGAAACCGAGGCTATGATTTATTTCTCAGACACTCTCTTTCCCGTCACATCATACATCTCGCCGTTAGGACGGACGATGTATCATTTTCATTTGCGAGTGCAAAGATACTGAAAAATTTTGACATGTGCAAGTTTTAGTGAAAAATTTATACAAGCCAAGTAATATTTAGCGTTAGAATTTATACAAGCTTGCAGAGGATGAAGACTTGTATAAAATTTTAAAGAATAATATGGAAGGATAGATGTTTATTTATACAAGCTATTGTTCTATAGGGCTTGTATAAAAATGTGGGATGCGGAATGTAAAAGGGAAGAAAATTTATACAAGCTAAATAAGGGCTATTGAGATTTATACAAGGTTAGTGTGTGGATGGGGCGAAATATATACAAGTAAAATATGAATCGGCATAATTAATACAAGCTACTACAACAATAGGCTTGTATAAAAAATGGAATAGGAAGGATGACTTGTATAAAATTAACGGCATACCATGCCGGA
>CAJOCN010000015.1 GCA_905233255.1 Paludibacteraceae bacterium | reverse complement strand
ATAAATAAGAGCCTGCAAGAGTTATCCTGCAGGCTCTTATGGTAAGTGGTTCTTTAAATCAGTTCGTAATGGAAATGTAAAATATCATCCTCGGGCCTCAATGAGAAGAAGCCTTGTTTGATAATATCCATACCTACGATAACCGGTGTGTCATTTGTAGGTAATATCAGTACGTCTTGCTCAAAGGTTTCGCCCGAAGGCAATTCAAACTGACAATTAGCTACTTTTACCGGTACAGTCTCTGATGCAGACTGCATATACATACCAACATCACGTAACTCTAATTGTAGCCACGTAGCTAATTCTTCGCTTAGACCGGACATCTCTGCGCCGGTGTCCCAGAGGGCGAGTTTAGTGTATGTCGCTTTCCCAGCAGGGGTATTCCGCAAAAGCACCGGCAGTTGCAGCAGCGCGCTCTTTCTCGGTAAGTCCAAGTCTAACATCGTGTGAACCTTTAACGCGGCTCACCTTGACGCGGTGGACATAATTGTCGGGGATAACGATAGAATATCCGCCCATGTGAACCTGTTTCATAATTGTACAATTTTATATTACGCTGCAAAGATACTACTTTTTTTTCGTATATGCAATAAAATGGTAAATTATTTTATAAAAATGTTAATTTTTAACAAAAATGCTAGCCTTCACTGGCAAAGAGTTTAGTATTAGTGGCGGTGATTCCGCTGATGCTTCTCGCGATTGGATGGGGTATATACAAGCGGATATACAAGCGGAAAAGGACCCAACTAACATGTCCGTAATGCGAACGAAATGCGAATGATATATACAAACAAATGACCCGCCGGAAAGCGGGTCATTTGTTGTGTGGCCGGTTATCAGAACCGGTACGTGGCGCCGAGCAGGAAATTGATTCCCTGCGAGCGGTAGCCGTAGTAGATCTCGTTCTTGCGGTGGAGCCAGTTGTTGAGCTGGAAGAAGAGCGAGAGGTTCGGTTTGGGCTCCGGACGGAGAACCATGCCATTTGCCATTTGAGATTGGCCATTAGCCATTTTTTTGCCGACCCACATGTCGTACTGGAGACCGAGGTTGAGGTTGATGGTCGGGCGGAGGGTGTGCTCCGTATAAGTCGTACCATCGTAGGTGAGTACCTTGCGTGCTCCGGCGAAATGATTATCCGAATAGAGCGACCAGTGCTTGTCTATCCTGCCGTCAATACGGGCTCCTAACACCCAGTCGGGACGGTCATACACGGTGCCGGAGGCGCTGGACCAGAAGAAATAATCGCCGTGCACATTGATCCGCACAATGTCCCGGAGATGGTAGTTGATCTGGGCACCGACCTTACCGCGCTGCAGGTTATCATGGAAATAACTGAAATCTCCGGCGAGCATCGCTACGTTCAGCGGCGTGAAGATCACTCCGTCGGCGGTAGTCGCGACATACACATCCTGATTCATCATATAGGCATAGCCGCCATGGATCTCAATCAGGAGGTCGCGGTACGGGCGTATATGCAGCCCCAGCTCGCCGTCCACCGGCGTGTACTCCGCGCAATGCGGCTCGATGATACCCGCGTGGATAATCCGGTAGCGGTTCTCCTCCATGTAACTCTGCAATGTTCCCAAGCCGTGGAAACCCACAACATCGGCATAAATAGTGAGCCACTGTTTGGCTACCTGCGCCTCGAAATTAATGTGCGGCGAGGGCGCGAAGGACAGGTTCTCCGTGCCGGAGAGTCCGTTCTTGCCATGCCCGAGGTTGATATCCAAATTCACGCCCACGTGCACGCGCACGCGCTTTCCTTTATATTCATAGTACGGCTCCATGCGGAAATTATGCCGGCTGCGGTACATCGAGTCGGGAATCGCCGCGGCGAGGGTGCCGAGTTGGAGGAAGTTATTCTGTACATACAGGTTGGCGCCCACATGGTGCTCCTCCGCATGCCAGTCGAACGACGCATGGGTACGAATCTGGTGCTCGCTCACCGCGCCGGGTTTGGAGAAGAGCTTGTAGCCCGTCTGCACCTTGTATTGGAAGTCCTGCTTGGCGTTCGCCTTCACGCCTACGAACACCTCTGCTGTCCAGAGCGAAGTCTTGTCCCTCTCCGTCAGCGGCGTGCGGTTGGCGTAGGCCGTTTTGTTCTTCTCCCACATACCGAAATCGCGGTTTGTGGCTGCGAAAGCGGAGTAGTCGTAGAAATGGCCGTACTTATGGTAATACACGTTACCTCCCTCCACGCCGAAATAGAGGTCGCAGGTGGAGAAGGTGTGGGTGAACCGGAGTCCCAGACGGCTCTTGCTCAGCGTAGCCAAGCCCCATTCGGCACGGTGATGCGCATACACATCGAGGATCGATTTCTTGCCGTCATTGAGGTGGTAGCCGAAATCGAAGAGGGTGTTCGGGTGACCCAATGCCCCGCGGACATAACCGTGGTAGATCTTACCGGGCTCGAAACGCGTAGGCTGGGAGAGCAGCGGATTGAAGGTAGCTGTCGGCTGCACGTCTGCCGTATATTCGGAGTACTCCACGGGAGCGGGCTCAATAGTCGTCTCTACGACAGCAGGTTTGGTGGAAATTTTGCCTGCCGGCTGGATTACCGGCTGGAAATCGCGCTCCACGGTCACCGAGCGGTGCAAAGCCGAATCAGATTGGGCATAAAGTACAAAGGGACAAAGTACAAAGTACAAAGTACAAAATATATTATTCTTCATCATTGTTCTCCTCCTTTCTTGCGGGTTGCTCGAGTTGGTCGAGTTTGGTCAGCCTGTCGCTGATGAGGGACTGTATGTCGTCTCCCTTGATGGTGTAGTTCTGTTGCAGGACGAGCAGGTACTGACGCGCCTGGAAATACTCGCCTTTCTCGCGGTTCACGTCGCTCAACAGCACCAGTGCCTTTGCCAGCCAGTATTGCTGCTGGGTGTTCATCCGGGTGAACTCCATGACTTGCGCCTCGGCGGAGTCATAATCCTTGGTCTCATAATAACTCTCCGCCAGCAGGTACTTGGCTTCCGCGCCTTGTGCTGTGCGCACCTCGGATGCCAAAGCCTGCAGATCGGTGCGTGCGGATTCCCATTGCTTGAGGGCGATATAGGCTTTGGCACGGCCGTACTGCGCCTCCGCCTTCGTTTCATCGCTCACCGGCAGGTCGCTCAGAATCTGGTCGGCGATATCGATAGCCGCCTGATGACGCCCCAGCGCCTGCGTGCAGCGCAGAATACCGAGGCGCGCAACAGTGGTGTTTTCGCGAGAGGACGCCAGGCTGTGCATCCTATAGAACGCCTCCAGCGCGCAGTTGTAGTCGCCCTTGTCGTAACAAATCTCCGCAACGCGGGTAGCCGCCTCCTCCTGATAAGGGTTGGCGTTCGTCTCCGCCAGCACGAGGTACTGTGCCAATGCCTCAGAGCTTTGACCGAGCCGGTAGTACGAGTCGGCTAAGTAGTACCGCGCCGTGGTGCAGTACCGGCCGCCGGCACAGAAACGGGTGATATAATTGCTGAGCGAGACGGTCGCTTTCTGGTACGCCGCCTGCATGTACTGCATCTCGGCGGCGGCGTAGAGCAGACTGTCCTCCGCGGTCGTCACGTTCATGTTGATTTTCGCCAGATTCTTGGTGTACGCCAGATACTCGTTCACGTTACCGGCCTCTACGTACAGTGCCTGCAGGGCGTCGAGCGCTGTGTAGGCCTCCTCGGTAGCAGGGTATTTCTCGATGGTCTGGCGGTAAGCGGCGATAGCCTGGTCGTTTTGGGCGAGGTTGCGGTAGAGCATCGCGCGCTCTAATGACGCCTTGCGCGCCAGCGCGGAGTGGGGGTAGGCGGCGAGCAGCTGCTCGTAGGTCACGATAGCCCCGCGCTCATCCTCCTGCTGGAGTTGTGCGCGGGCGGTCTCATACAGACCGTCATCCGCGTAGTCCGACTTGGGGTACCGGCTTACCAGCTCACGCAGCACGGAGATCTTCTCGCCGTGCTTATGCAGCAAACCGAGCGCATAACCGCGCTGGAAGAGCGCGTAGTCCGTTCCGGCTGCCTGCAGCCCTGACACCTGGGTATAATAAGTGATCGCCTGCTGGAACTGGCGGGCGTTGAAGTAGCAGTCACCAATCCGGTTCAGCGCATCGGCGTAGGTCGGCTCGGTAGCCAGCGTGCCGTCGATATAGGTAGAGAACGCCTCGCGCGCCTGCGGGTATTTCGCCTGCGCGAAGAAGGTGTAGCCCTGCAGGTAGCGGGCGATGGTGTAGTTACCCGACTGACGTGCGTCCGGACTTGAGAAGAACGTATTGAGGTCCTGCTCCGAGGCTGCATAGTTGTGCAGCCTGTAGTTCGCCTCCGCGCGGACATAATGTGCCTCCGTGGTGTAGGTGTCCGCATCCGCCTTGTGTGCAATGACCTCGGTCATCCAATCCGCCGACTGCTGCATCTTGCCCTGCAGGAAATTATCAGCACCTAACTGGTACCGCAGGTACTGCTTGGTCTGCAGCATCTTCGGCGTCGGGTGGTCGATCGAGTCCAGCGTAGCGATGGCAGCGGCGTAGTTCTTGCTCTGCATCAGCGCGTTGGAGAGGAGCTGATAGACTTTGCTCTCGTATTTGGAGTGCGGGAATTGGCGCAGGAACTCATTGAACGCCCTGACGGATTCGCCGAGTGCACTCGAACTCCGGTAGGTGCAGAGGGTGTAGTTATAACTCGCCTCCTCTTTCACCGCCGGCGTGACGCCTATATTGGCAGCCGCCTGATAAGAGAGCTTGGCCTGCTCCGGCTGGTTGAGTTGTACGTACGCGTTGCCCATCGCCATGCAGGCTGCCTCGGAGAGCGTGTCGTTCTCCTGTTTGACCTGCTTGAGCGCTTTTACAGCCTCCTCGTACCGCCCCTGCCGGTACTGCGCCGTACCGAGCATGTACATGTCGTTACGCAGCAGCGGTTCTTCCTGCTCTTTCGCCAGACGCGCGTACTCGCTCAGATGTTCTTGAGCCTGCGCATAATCCTCCTTATGGAAATAAATCTCGCCTAAGATACGGTGCAGTTCCTTGTTATTCTGGTTGTCCGGACGCTCGCGAAGCAGCGTGGTGGCGCGGGCTTCTACATCTTCGTAATGCCCCTGCGCGTACTCAATCTGAACGATGTAGTACGGCACCGTCTTGGTGTACTGCGGAGTATTCTCCAGCGCCTTGAACGCCGGAAGCGCCTTGTCGTACTTCTCCTGTTTGTACATACAGTACGCGTAGTAGTACGTGCCGCGCGTCTTGTAGCGGCTATCGCCCTTGCTCAGGATACCGAAATAGATGGACGCCCGTTGGAACTCCTGCATCATGAGGTACGCGTACCCGCGGTAGAAGGAGTAGTCGTCCTGATGGGGACGCGTCAGCGCCTTGATGTCAATCGGCTCCAGGATCTTAAGTCCCTGTTTGTAGTGGCCTTTCTCCACCTGCAGCACACCCTGCATGAAATGCACCTCGTCCTGAAACGTGGTGTAGGGGTACGCCTGCAGGTACGCCTTCAGGTCGCGCTGCAGCATCTTGTCCCGACCGTCAAACCGCCGGACCAAGGCGTTGTAGTGCGTCTCCATCTCTGTTGTCTGGGCGGAGAGGGGAGCAAGGAATAAGGAATAAAGAATAAGGACAGAAATGATTCTGCCGATAGAAGCAAGTCTTTTGTCTTTGAGCAAAGCGGTCTTTCTTCTTTGAGCGCAGCGGTCCATTAGCGTGCTAATTTGATTTCGTTCCACATCTCGAGCAGCATCTCCTGTGCGTCACCGGCGTCGTGCATCAGGGCGCAGCGGTCGATGATACTCTTGTCGGCATAGTAAACGGGGTTGAGGTGCAGCGCGTGCGGGTCGAGTAGGACGCCATCGACCTCTATCGGGTCGTTGCCGAAGAAATACGATGCATCGACCGTCTCGGGCCACTCCTCCTCGTCGTTCTGGTCGTCCAGCACCTCGGCTGCGGCTAACGGACCGCCCGCGCAGGACACATAACCGATCTCGTCCATGTTAGCCAGCGCATTGTCCGCACGGCACATGTAGTCGATGAAATAGGTAGCGGCTTTCACGTTCTTGGCGTATTTGGGGATCACCCATCCGTCGAACCACACGTTCGAACCCTCCTGCGGTACGATGTAGTCGAGCATGACGCCCATCTCGGCTGCCTCCTCGATGGCGAACTGCGCATCGCCGGACCAGCTCAGGTTGAGCCATGCTTTGCCCTTGGTCATCTCCTCTTTACCGAAATCGACCTCCCATCCGCAGATCTGCTTCTTGGCCTTCAGCAGCACTTGCTTGACCGCCTCTACGCGCTCCGGCGTGATATCATGCACCAACTCGTCGCGGGTCACCTCGCCGCGCTCGATGGCATCCGCATAAGCGTATAGTATCAGCACCGAATAGACGTCTCGGAAAGCGTCCTTCATCAGAATCCTGTTCTCGAACTTCGGGTCCAGCACAGCCCCCCAACTCTTCAGATCCTCGCGGTTGACGAACTGCGGGTTGTAGATGAAGCCCGTTGTGCCCCACATGTAACCTGCCGTGTAGTCGCTTACCTTGATGTCGGCAGAGGGTGCCATCTGCTGGAATTTCTCCGTCACGAACGGAGAGATATTATCGAAATACCGGATACTATCGGCGATCAGCTCTTTCTGAATCGGCTGAACGAGCCCTTTCTTGAGCATGCGCTCGATGATATACTCCGACGGGCAGAACACGTCGTAGTCCTCGTGACCCACCTCGATCTTGGTGAGGGCAGTCTCATTGATGTCGAAGGTCTCATACACCAGCTCCACTTTCTCGCCCGTCTGTGCGTAGTACCAGGACTCGAAGTTCTCCTTCACGTCCTCGTCGATGTAGTCCGCCCAGTTGAGCACTTTCAGTTGGTGCGCACGACGGTCCGAACCGCCGCAGGAAACGAGTATTAGCGCTACGGCTAATAAACTTGAAATTTGAAATTTGAAATTTGAAATTTTCATTTTTCTTCTTGTTTTGAGTTACGTATGTTGATATATATTAGTACGGTCAGCATGACCAATAAGATGATTGTGAATAGCGGACGGAGCTCGGGCGTGAGACCGCCTTTGCGTGCGTCCGAATAGATAAAGGTGGAGAGGGTCTCCAGTCCGCCGGAACCCTTGGTGAAGAATGTCACGCCGAAATCATCGACGGAGAGCGTCAGCGCGAGGATGAACCCGCTCAGCATGCCCGGCCATAACTCCGGCAGCATGACCATCCTCAGCGCCTGCGCCGGCGTGGCACCCAGGTCCAGCGCCGCCTCGTAGGTGTTGGGGTTCATGCGGCTCAACCGCGGCAGCACGCTCAGCACCACGTACGGCGTACAGAACACCACGTGGGCGATGCAGACGGTCGCCAGACCCTGACTCATACCCAATGCCACGAACAGCAGGAACAGCGATATACCCGTGATGATATCCGGGTTGATCATCGGCACGGAGTTGAGGAACGAGACGACCTTCCGCTGCCGCGCACGCATGTTGTAAATGCCGATGGCGGCGAGTGTACCAAGTATGGTGGAGCTCACGGCGGCTACCAGCGCGATGATGACGGTGTACCAGATGGCACTGTTCAGACCCGCGTCCGCCTTACCTGTAAACAGGTTGACGTACAGGTCCATCGAGAAACCCGTCCAGTTACCGAGCACCTTGCTCTTTGTGAACGAGAAGACTGCAATCAGCGCGATTGGCGCGTACAGCACCATGAGCAGCAGCCACAGGTACGCCTGCGATATATAATGTCTCCGCTGACCCATCCGCTTGCGGCGGAGCGTCTCCTGCTCTACGGAGGATAACTCACGCTCCTTGCGGCGGCCATATACAACGTAGCAGCCATATATGGCTACTCCGGTCAACGCCATCCCCGCGAACACCCACCATATCCAGCCGTGGCTCTTCTTGGTTTCCGTAGCCTCATGCAGGTACGCCTCGAAGGCGTTGCGACCGTTAGTCACCAGTACCCGTTGGTTGCGGTTCTTGGGCTCTTTCTTGCTCCTCCAGACCGTCCAGACTACTTCATCACTCCCGCTGTAGCAGTACACACTGTCGCCCCATGCGCTCAGATCCTCCTCGCCCGGGTGCGCGAAGATGAAATCCAAGTCTTTGAGCGCAGCGGTCTTTTGACTTTCTACTTTGAGCGAAGCGGTCTCCACCCTGATGTTGACTTTCTCGCCGGCATAACTCTCCGGGAAGTCCGTCAGTACCTGTACATCTCCTGTCGCACCGACCTTCAGCTCGTATGTCAGGTTCGACTGAGCCCAAACCGGAGTAAGGAATAAGGAATAAAGAATAAGGACAGAAATGATTCTGCCGATAGAAGCAAGTCTTTGCTCTTTGAGCGCAGCGGTCTTTCTTCTTTGAGCGTAGCGGTCTATCATACCAGTCCCCCTCCTTTCTCTCCTTCGTTGTTGTTGTCCCCGAAGAACGAGGTCAGACCGATGATGATCAGCAGCACGAGGCTCAGCACCGCGCCGTAGTTCAGCAGGTCGGTCGTGGTGATGTAGTCCTGGATGAGGCTACCGAAGAGCTTGATGTTATTATGCGTCAGCAGCTCCGCGATCGCGAAAGTCGAGACCGTCGGCATGAACACCATCACAATCCCGCTATACACACCCGGCATCGACAGCGGCACAATCACTTTCCAGAAACAGATCCACCGGTTCGCACCCAAGTCCTGCGCCGCCTCGACAAGAGAGGCGTCCATCTTCTGGAGCGTGTTGTAGATCGGGTAGATCATGAACGGCAGGTAGTCGTAGCACAGACCGAACAGCAGCGCCCCTTCGCCCAACGGCAGACCGAACATGTTGAACAACTCTACCGTGGCTACCGTCCTCAGCAGAAAATTGATCCACATCGGCAGAATAAACAGCATCGCCATCACTTTGGGCGTCTTGAACTCCTCCTGAGCCATGATATACGCCGCCGGATAGCCGATCAATAAGCATATAACGGTGTTGAACACCGCGATCATCAGCGAGTACAGAAAAGTCTGGATCGCCTCGCTGTGCGTAAAGAATTTCGCAAAATTGCGCATCGTGAAATGTCCGTCAATGTCCGTGAACGCGTAGAACGCCACGAGGATCAGCGGCAACACCACGAACAGCAGCATGAACAGCACATAAGGCCATGCCCACGTCCGCCGCGAAGAAGCTATTTGAAGTATCTTTTTCATTTGTCAATCCTCAAATCTTCAAATTTTCGAATCTTCAAATTCCGAAATCAAGATTTCGGCTTTCGGAATCACTATTCCCACGCGGTCGCCGTCGTCCCACACATCGTTGGTGTTGACATAGAGGTCGTGACCCTCGTCCGTACGGATGGTCAGGTGGTAGTGGTTGCCCTTGTACAAGATGAAATGCACCTCGCCCGAGAGCGTACCTTCCTCCTCGTAGTCCTGCAGGTCAATGGAGCGGAACGGTACCCGCACCTGCACCTTGGTGCCCGGCTCCAGACCCTCGATCTGTTGGGGCATCACTTCCCACTCGGCATCGAGGAAACGTACCTTGCCGTTCTTCACCACCTCGCCCTCGAAATAGTTGTAGATATAGTGCTCTTTCTTCATGATCTGTATGTCCTCCGGCCGGACAAGCATGCCCACTTCCGTTCCCGGCAGGAACTCGTGGTAGTCCTGGATGAGGAACTCGTAGTTATCCGGCGTCAGCACACGCATTTCATAATGTACGCCCTTGAAGATACAACTCTGCACCGTACCGTACCATTTCGTGAATTTGCCCTTCGGCACTCGGTCCTCTTCGTCGAGGTCAGCCTGCGATGCGGCGGAAGGTCCATTTCCCTCCCTCCCTTGAGGGGAGGGTTGGGGAGGGGTTGCCCATATATAGATATCCTCCGGACGGATAACTATATCCACCGGCTGGTTCTCGCCGAAACCGGTGTCGATACAGTCGAACACCTGTCCGCAGAACTCCACTTTCTTGTCCTTGATCATCGTGGCGGAGAGGATGTTACTCTCCCCGATAAAATCCGCCACAAAGCAGTTTTGCGGCTCGTTGTATATATCTGTCGGAGTACCGATCTGTTTGATTTTGCCTTCGTTCATCACCACCACGCGGTCGCTCAGCGTCAGGGCTTCTTCCTGGTCGTGCGTCACGTAGATAAAGGTGATGCCGAGTTTCTCGTGCAGCTCCTTGAGCTCGATCTGCATGTCGTGCCGCATCTTCAGGTCCAGTGCACTCAGCGGCTCGTCCAGCAGTAGCACCTCGGGTTCGTTCACTATCGCGCGGGCTATCGCTACACGTTGTTGCTGACCGCCGGAGAGAGTGTCCACCTTGCGCTCCTCGTAGCCCGTCATGTTCGCCATCTTCAGCGCCCGGCGCACTTTCTTCTTGATCGTGTCGGGCGCCTCGTGCTTCAGCTTCAGACCGAACGCTACGTTGTTAAACACATTCAGATGCGGGAACAGCGCGTATTTCTGAAACACCGTGTTCACCGGACGCTCGTACGGTGGCGTCTTCGTCACATCTTCGCCTTTCAGCAGTATGTCGCCCGAAGAGGCTACCTGAAAACCGGCTATGCACCGCAATAATGTTGTTTTACCACACCCCGAAGGGCCGAGAATTGTGACGAACTCGCCTTTCTTCACCTGAAGGCTTACGTCATTCAGTGCGAACTTACCGTCCTCGAAGCGCTTCGAGACGTGGTTCACCTCAATGATAAACGGATTCTTTGTCATTTCCTTACAAACTAGATTGGATTACGATACTCTCGATCAATCATAAAATAATAATTTTGTTAAACATTTTTTTTATTGGGGTCCCCGATGTGTGCGTAGCACGCAGTGGGGAAAGCGTAGCACAAGGCGAGATTCATAGGAGCGGGTTCCGCGACTCGTAGCGAGCCTTAGTGTAAGCGCCGTACTCCGAATAATTCATAAAAATTGTTAATTTAATTAAACATTATGTATATGTGCGCGCCGCATAAGCGTACGCTTACGCGCACAATCCGGCTGCAAAGGTACTACAAAAATCGCACATACGCAAATAATTCTGCATAATTTAGTCATTTTACCGTTTTTTTGCCGTTTTCTTGCCGTTTTTTTGAACGCGCAGGCGCTTGACCTATACTTCCGTATCTATAACCTCGTACTCGAATTCGTCCGCGACTGGTAACCAGCACTTGCCTCCGACTTTAGTCCGACTTTAAACCGATTTTAAACCTCTAAATTCATCAGTCAGCTTGGTCCTAAAAGGACTAAGCCAACACCAAGGCGAAAGGGGAGGGGATAAAAGGGCAAAAGGCGAAAGGTTATAGGCTAAAGGCGAAAAAATCGCTCTTCGGGGCGATTTTTTTGCCTTTCACTTGCACATATCAAAAAAAAGCAGTACCTTTGCACGCGCAAAGGTTAACCAACTCACGCGAGCGGAATGAACATGGTTCGCGCAAGAAGCAAGAAATAATTAAAAACTCACAATAAAAACACAAACGGTATGAAAAAGTACTTATTTGCGGCATTGGCATTGGTGATGGCGGTGGCGATGCAAGGACAGGTTAGTTTTACCGCATCCGAATGGGCTACGGCGCAGAGCCTTAGCGACGGAGCGGCAGTAACGAGTTACACGAGCGGCGATGTGACCGTGACGTTTGCGCAGGGTACCGGTGCGAGTGCGCCGAGTTGGAATAGCAACTCTTCGTACATCGTTACTAACATCGGCAACACGATGACCGTGAGTACGGTGGAAGGCAAGGTAATTACCTCTGCTGTTTTTACTGCTACAGTAGCCAGCCATGCCACGCGCCTGGTTAATTCCACCTGGGACAGCGGCAGCGCGGAGGCAAGCGATACCAAGGCTACATGGACAGGCAGTGCGCAGAGTGTGACCGTGACACTCACTGAAGCCGTGCGGCTGAAGGCTTTCGCTATTACGACAGAAGATGCGCCGGAACCCGAAGAGCCGGAAGATACTTCGCACTACAACGACACAACGGTCGTTACGGCAGCCGAGTGGATCACAGCTGAAGACATAGCGTCCGGCGACAATGTGGATGCAATGAGTTATCAGAAAGAGGGCAAGACGCTGAACGCCAACAAGAATACCGGCAGTCAGATCAGCATCTATGAAAACGAACTGAGGTTCCGTGCCGATAATACGCTTGCTATCTCTGCACCTTATATGATGCATAAGATAGTGCTCAAGTTCATTAATGCCGAGGCGGCTACTGATTTTCTTGAGGGCAATGACCAGAGAGGAAGAAAAACTCCCGTTCCGTCCACCTGTTCTGTCGGTTCGTTCAGAGCCGATGCCACGGACGATACCCAAGTGCTATGGCTGGGTAGTAGTGCCGGCGTGACCATTACTTTCGGTTACTCGATAAGCCTTCGGACGCTGACCATTATCTCCGATAATACGGTTACCGGTGCAACGGTCACTTTCCTTGGTCTGAACGGCGAGGAGTTGAAGAGCGAGACAGTGGCGTTCGGCGGTAGTGCTACCGCTCCGGCTCTGCCGACTACCAGCGAGGTGGGGTATTTCGTCCGTTGGGACAAGGATTTCAGCAATGTGTACGGCGACCTGACGGTCCGCGCGGTAAAAGAGCCTACTTTGTATCTCAACCTCACGCCGGCGGAGTGCGACGCCATCAAGGTGAAGAATACTAGAAATAACTCTATTTCTTTCACCTCCGGCGGTGCTACTATCACACTCTCCGGCGACCGCGCAACAGAAGCTACCGAATGGGCAAGCAGAGAAGGCAAGGTGGTCATTTTTGCGGGTAATACGATAGCCATCAGTGCTACGGAGACTTTCCGCACGGTGCGTTTCACGTGTCTCGATGCGGATGATGCGCAGCGCGTGGCGGGCTCTACCTGTACCAGCGGTACCTTCGCCGCCAGCGGAAACATCGCTACCTGGAAAGGGGCGACAAACTCGCTCACACTCACTACCACGAGCTGGAACAACGAAGTGGGCGTGACGCGGTTTGAGGTGCTGTCCTCCGTGGCACCGACTCTTGTCACCTTCCTCGACAAGGACGGCAATGTGCTGAAGACGGACACAGTGCAGAACGGTACCGCTACGGCTCCTGAGGCTCCGGCTATTACTGGATTGGTGTTCTCCGGCTGGAGCGTACCGTTTACGAACGTAACCGAGGATATCATCACGCAAGCCCAATACACGCTTGACCCGAATTATGCGGAGGTTACCTTTACCGACCTGTATGGCAAAGTGCTGGAGAAGCAGTTCGTACAGATTGGCGGTGACGCGGTAGCACCGGCTGCGCCGCAGTTGTCGTGTCATACCTTTACCGGTTGGGACCATCCGTTGACGAATATCACCGAGTCCGTAACGATTAAGCCTACTTATACGTTCAATGTTAACTCGTCTGATATCATGACGGTAGGTCAGTGGTGTAGCTTTAAGAACAGCGATGAGTTCCGGAAGACACCTCCGGGTGGGACTTATTTTGCTGTCAAAGGTGTGATATACGAAATGCTCTGCAGTTCAGTAGAGACCGGAGGTACGTTATCCTTCAGACTGACGGATAACGGCGAATCGGATGACTGTAACGAGAACGTATACCATATGATGAGTGTTGACTACGAGCCGTTTTATAGCGCGATGCAGTTGAGCCAAGGAGATACGGTAATTGTGTATGGAACGTATGTAGAAGGCAGATGGGTTCCGGGTTATAACAGTTATGAAGAAACAGGTATTACCGATGGTTATACGCCTTATATAGGTCGCGTGAACGCGGATGACGATATCATCTATGTGCCGCTACCACGCGCGGAGGCGCTTTATGACTTCAGCGGTAACGGTCTGAAGCAGATGGTGATGATTGAGCACTCGAATGGGGGCGTCTATTATAACTATGAGATGCAAAAATCGGTATTCGATTGGAAGACTTCGTATATTTTGACTAAAGATATAACAAAGCAATTCCGTATTCAAGAAGAACTCGCTACTTTCACATATACAGCTTCCGAGAGTCTGGGTAGTTCGATAGCTTATTTCGAACACCTGAATGCGGACAACAAACCGGAGATCAGTACGTTCGACAAAGAACTAATGATGAGTAACGCCGGCAGCTACGTGTTCCCTCAAAAGAACGCCTTGGCGGTAATGAACATGGATATCAACTGCGACGGACGCAACGATTACTTAATCCTTGACCAATCGCTCACGATGTCCAATAGAGCAACCGCCTATTACGGTGCCGTTGCATACCAGCTTCCTGACGGCACGTACCAAAAGAAGACAATGCAGGTGATGGATTGGAATGAGTTCGTGGCGCAGATGACACCCGAAGAACAAGATCAGTACAACAACCCGCAGAACTACTCGTTGGGTGAAGTGTCCCGCTATACCTATTCGACTACGCTGTGCGCTGCGTCTTTATCGCGTGCGCCGCGGCGCAATCCTTCCGACCCGAAGAAAGCACCGGGTATCGGCAGACAGATCAATGCACCCACCAAAGCCATCGACCTCAACGGCGACGGATTAGTGGATCTTATTGATGAGAAAACGGGTATTATCTATACCAACATGGATAACGGCAAATGGGTGTGGACATCGACCAACGGAGCGGTTATTCCTGCCGACCTCAATAACGATGGTATTACTGATTTCATCTTCCCTGGAGAGAAACTATATACCGTTATCTATAATAAGAACACCAACCAGCTTGTTCAGACCTTGCTCTATCAGAATGCCGCTTCGGACAACCTCGTCCATTGCTATGATTTCGACCAAGACGGCGACGTGGATATCTTAGCTACTTTCTCGGCGGAGAACAACGCCACCGGCTATGCTTATACCTGTTTCTTTGTGAACGACGGTAACGGTAACTTCACCCAACAGCCGGAGCAGAATTACGGCGCTAACTCCTTGGCTTTCATGGGTATGCAGGATCTGGATGGCGATGGGATCTATGACCTCTTAGCGTACAGAGCTTCAACGGATAATCAATATGACCTCGTTTGGCTCCAAGGACAAAACGGTATGAGTTTCAATACCACGCCCTTCCTGCTGGCGTCCGATGTTATCCGGCGTGAGATCTATTGGGATAACTCGCGACGGCCGTTAACCGATTATCCTGTGAGTGCCGAAGACCTCGATAACGATGGTAAATTGGAGATCTGGGTCTCGGGTCGCAACAAAGGTGTGACCGAGTTCTATCCGCTGCCGGATAATATCACCGTTACGGCTAATACCCGTCCTACGGCTCCGGCAGCTCCGACACTCAGCTATACCGATGGTTCGCTGACCATCACTTGGGGCAACGGTTCGGATGACAAGACAGCAGTCGCTGACCTCACTTATGCCCTGCGTATCGGTACGACGGCAGGCGGCAACGATATTCTCGCCGCCCACGCCAATGCGGACGGTAGCCGCCGTAACTTCATTGACGGTAACATGGGCAAGGAGCACTCTTATACTATTGATTTGCGCACATACGCACCCGCGACGGTATATGTTGCAGTGCAAGCCATCGACGCACAGCACAGCGGTTCGGCTTGGTCGCAAGAGGCCACTGCCGCACATACGTACCTGCCGGTTGGGTTTGCCCTTGACCGCAACTCCATCAATATCAACGAGACTGTAGAACTGACCTTTACGGCGCTGCCGGAAGGGTACAACCATACGTGGACGGTACTGGACGGAGACTATGTACCAAGTGCTTCAAGTGACCAAGTACCAAGTACCAAGTTGATTTTGTCCTTCACCGCTAGCGGTGATAAGACCATCACCCACACCATAACGGCTCCCGACAACAGCACGGCATCGGCTATGGCAACGATAACCGTACTGCCGGCAGGAGTAGGTGAGGCGTTGACTTTCACTTTCACCGATGAGGGGGGTAACCGCAAACAGCCCGTGGATACCGATTCGCCGATGGCGGACTATAACTTCGACGGCCGTATGGACGGGATCAAGGGCGACAATAACACCATGACCGTCATGGACGGTGTGCCCACGGAGTCGTTCTTCGCCAAAGCCGCAGGGCTCTGGAACACCAATCTGACCCCGGGTGAAGTCCTTTGGTATGACTACAACCGCGACGGAGCAATCGACCTGTTGACCTTCAGCGGCAATGCATGGAACGGTACCTACGGTGTTCTCTACCACGACGCCACCCAACCGACCCTTATCCCCCAGCAGGAGGACGACAATCTGCTGTACCTGTTCGAGTATTACGAAAGTGGCAGTAACCCGGAGGATAATTACTCCGCTCACTCGCTCCGCCGCGATCTGACGCACAACGGTCTGTATGATAACCTGATGATGAACCCGGCCAACCACTACCAACTCATCGAGTTGGACGGCAACGGCGGTAACGAATGGAAGCAGTTCACCGTCAACGGCGACGCGGAGTTCTTCCAAAGTATCATGGGACAAGGAAATAACGTGCTGTTTGCCGACTTCGACCATGACGGATTTACCGACATCGCCTTCGCGGGAGACGGCACAACAACAGACAAGTACGGAAATGTACTGACGTATGGCAATCTGTCTGTATTCCTCAACAAGGGCGGTGCTGCGTTTGAGCAGAAAACAATACCGTTTGCACAGGAACTCGAAACAACCATTTCATATCGTTGCGCCGACCTCAACGGTGACGGCTATTTGGACCTTATCGTACGGCCTACGAGTATGTCTGACGCTGAGCAGGATTACCTGGCTGTCCTTTGGAACAATGCCAACCAGTCGTTCTCTGCTCCTCAGAAAATGCCGAACAGCGAGGCGTTGAACAGTTACGAAATGCTTTCCAAACTCGCTGACCTCGATAATAACGGCTATCCTGACCTTATGGCGGCAGTCAAGAACCCTGCTGCAGGAGAGGGACATACCGGTATTTATGTATGGTATATGGGAGCAGATGGTTTGCTTTCGCACGGATTCATCATACCGGACGCAAGCAAGTACGGCGCTTCGGCGAAAGCGGTAGATATAGCAGCCGGTGACCGCCGATTGTTAGTCAACGGAGAACAACTCTATCCTATTGTTGCGCAAGCCGACGAGCGTCCGGCAGCGCCGACCGGACTCCAAGCGCAGATGACCGAAGAGGGACTGCTCATCAAATGGAACGCAGCGGTCGATGACCACACGCCGGCAGCATTGATGCGTTATAACCTCGCCGTCAAACGGCAAGGAGTGGCAACATGGCTCATCTCTCCGCAGAACGGACTGAACGCCAATGCGGCATACCTGCCGGATTATGATTATATAGAAGCTACTCAGTTCCTTATTCCGACGACTTATCTGTGGGGCGGCAACTACGAGATTGCTATCCAGGCACTGGATCGCCAGAACCAACTCTCGCTCTTTACCGAGGCGGTGGTGGCTAACGTGACCCGCAGTCCGATAGAGGCTCCCGCTTCCGCTTGTGCGGACAAGTATGTGACTGTCTCCTACCGCGGCGCAGAGACCACCGGCACGCCGGAGTGGAACTGGAACGGCGCAACCGTGGTAAAGGGTTCCGGATTCGGTCCTTATACCGTCTATTGGCCGTTTGACCATCAGGGCGGCGACAAGACCATCACACTCACCCTCAACGGCGAGACCTACACACGTACCATCGCCATCAGCGACCCGAGCGCACTCGACGTAGTGCTCCCGACCGTCCTCTACGAGGGGACTGCCGCTGCGGCTACCGTGCCCGAGGGTGTGACCTATACATGGTACGCGCTCATTGACGACTACGGCGAGGCTTATCCGGTTACCTCCTCCGGCGTACAGCTGCCGAGCTCCGCGCCTGCCGGTGGTAGTGCCGTACTGCGCCTCGACTACCGCCTTACAGCCAACGGGCTCAACGTAACGGCTGTACGGAAAGCCGGAAATACCGGCTCGCTCGTCGGACATGAAGTCACCCTCTATCTGGAGGTGACGAATAGCGACGGCTGCTCCGTACGTTTCACGCAGCCTGTGACCGTCATGCCGTCCACCGACATACCTGTAATCACCCTTGTCACCACCGATGCCAACGGACATAATGTAGTCTCGTGGACCAACGCTGATGCGTTCGCAACGGTGAACGTCTATAAGGAGGGCAACACCCTCAATGAGTTCCAGTTCATCGGTTCGGCTGCCGCTTCGACAGGCTCGTTCACCGATGCGCTCTCCGATGCAACGCAGAAAGCCGAACGCTACCGCATCACCGGTGTCACCGCCGCTAATGATGAATCACCCGAGAGCAGAATTCATAAGACGGTGCACCTGACGATCAATCGCGGTGTGACGAACGGCACGTTCAACCTCATCTGGAACGCCTACGAGGGTGCCGCTATAGGCTCCTATAATATCCTCCGCGGTGCCACGCCGGCAAGCCTCACGCAGATAGCTTCCGTAGCGGCGTCCAACACCTCCTACACCGATCAGGCACCCGCGGACAGCGAACCTTATTATGCAATCGAATACGTGCTCTCCGCTGCGGCTAACGCTCCGGGCAAGGCAAAAGCACCTGCGGCTGCGCTGAGCGGACGAAGCAACGTGGTCGATCGCCGTAGTATGGACCAAGCCATCGAGGATATCCAAGCTGGTACAGAGGGCGTCACCAAAGTGCTGATAGACGGGCAGATATTCATCCTCCGGGGAGAGAAAATCTATACCCTCACCGGACAAGAGATGAGGTGACAATTAACATTCACAATGAGAAAAAATCGTCCTTCGGGGCGATTTTTTCATTTTTCATTTTTCATTTTTCATCTTTCATCTTTCATTTTTCATTTTTTTTTGCGTATGTCAAAAAAAAATACTACCTTTGTACCCGTTTTTCGTAATTCGTAATTCGTAATTCGTAATTTTAAAGATGTATCCGCAACAGATAATAGACGCCCTGCGCCATGTACGCTACCCCGGTACCGGTAAAGACCTCATCGAGAGCGGCATGCTCGAGGATGATATACGCATCTCCGGATTTGAGGTCTCTTTCTCACTCATCTTCCACAAAGAAAATGACCCCTTCCTCAAATCCGTACTGAAAGCCGCCGAAGCGGCTCTCCGGACGTATGTCGATCCCAACGTGGTACCGCATATTCATGTCAAGAACCCTTCGGCAATTCACAATTCACAATCCTCAAATTCTCAAATTTTCCAATCTTCAAATGGCGCAGCCACGCACATCATCGCCATCCATAGCGGGAAGGGCGGAGTGGGCAAATCGACCGTTACCGCCAACCTCGCCGTGGCGCTCGCCAAAGCCGGCTACCGCGTAGGACTGCTCGACGCAGACATACACGGACCCTCGATGCCCAAGATGTTCAGGGTAGAGGACTGCCGGCCTTACTCCGTTGAAATCGACGGAAGAACGCTCATCGAACCCATCGAACAGTACGGCGTGAAGATGCTATCCATCGGCTTCTTCGTCGATCCCGGGCAAGCGGTCATCTGGCGCGGTGGAATGGCATCCAATGCCCTCAAACAGCTTATCGAAGATGCCAACTGGGGCGAACTGGACTATTTCCTCATCGACCTCCCGCCCGGTACCAGCGATATTCACCTCACCCTCATCAGCGAACTGCAACTGACGGGCGTCATCGTCGTCACGACACCCCAACCCGTCGCGCTCGTCGATGCACGCAAGGGCGTGGAGATGTTCCGGAACGAGAAAGTGAATGTAAATATCCTCGGTCTCATCGAGAATATGGCGTTCTTCACACCTGCCGAATTACCCGAAAACAAGTACTATATCTTCGGTAAAGACGGCGGCAAGAAACTCGCCGAAGAACTGCATGTTCCTCTCCTCGGTCAGGTACCCCTCGTACAATCCATCCGCGAGGGGGGAGACGAAGGCATGCCGATCGTCCTGCAAGAGGGACACCCGGCTGCAACTTTCTTCGATTCCATCGTACAAAAAATTGTAAATTGTAAATTGTAAATTGTAAATTGTGAATTGTAACGACCTCGGCACCGCACCGGTACATAAACTGCTATTCAAGTACGCCCTTCCCGCCATCATCGCCATGACGGCTACCTCGCTGTACAACATAGTGGATAGCATTTATATCGGTCACGGCTGCGGCGCGTTGGCATTGGGCGCACTGACGGTCGCCAAACCCTTCATGGATATTTGTGCCGCCTTCGGCAGTCTGGTCGGCGTAGGCGCCTCGTCGCTCCTGGCAATCTACTTGGGCGAGAAAGACTACGAGCGCGCCAACAGGGTGTTGGGCAACGTGATAGTGATGAACATCATCCTCTCCGCCATCGTCATGACCGCCGGACTGATCTGGTTGGACCCTATTCTGTATGCCTTCGGCGCCAGCGAGGACACCATCGTTTATGCCCATGAATACATGGAGATCATCCTCTACGGAAACATCTTGACCCACATCTATTTCGGACTCAACGCCCTGCTCCGTTCCGCAGGGCATCCCCGCTTCTCAATGACCGCCACGATTGTTGCCGTAATCATCAATATTATCTTGGACCCGATCTTCATTTTCGGCCTCGACATGGGTGTCCGCGGAGCCGCGTTGGCGACCGTGATCAGTCAGGCGGTAGCGGTCGTCTGGCAACTCACCAAATTCATGGACCCGAACGAATTAGTCCGATTTCATCGGGGAATTTGGCGCCTTAACCGGCATATAACCACCCGCGCTTTAGCCATCGGAATGTCGCCTTTCCTCTACAACATCGCCCATTGCTTCGTCGTCATCATCATCAATAACCAGCTCAAGAACTTCGGCGGCGATCTGGCGATTGCTTCGTACGGCGTGATCAACAGGCTGACCTTCATCTTCGCCATGATGGTGATGGGTCTCAACCAGGGAATGCAACCCGTAGCCGGATATAACTACGGCGCGCGCCATTACGACCGCGTGCAGCAGTCCTTCTATCTCACCTGCGCGTACGCTACCGGAGTCATGGGGCTTGTCTTTATCCTCGGCGAGTGTTTTCCTGAACTGATGACGCGTATGTTCACCCACGACCCCGAACTCATCGCCCGAACAATCCACCCCATGCGCGTCATCTGCAGCTCCATGCTCATCGTCGGGTTCCAGATGGTCACCGGTAACCTCTTCACCTCTATCGGCAAGGCAGGCAAAGCCATCTTCCTCTCCCTCACCAGACAGGTGATCTACCTCATTCCGCTGGCGATCCTCCTGCCGCGCTTCTTCACCGACCCCGTCAACGGCGTCTGGTGGTCCATCCCTGTGAGCGACACCCTCTCCGCCATCACTGCCGTCATCGTCCTTCTGACTGCCCGAAAAAGCCTCCAAGGGGCGAAAAATTGACAAAACACCCTTTTTATTTGCGTATGTCAGATTTTTTTACTACCTTTGCAGCCGTTTTACGGCTTGCAAACGATTTATCATACAATAATGAAGAAATTTAACGAATACAAACGATTGGATTTGCCCGCACTGAGCAAAGAGGTGCTGGAGCAATGGGAGAAAGAAAATTTATTCGAAAAGAGTGTATCCACCCGCGAGGGACATCCGCAGTTCCTTTTCTTTGAGGGACCGCCCTCGGCGAACGGCATGCCCGGTATTCACCACGTCATGGCGCGTACCATCAAGGACACCTTCTGCCGTTTTAAGACGATGCAGGGCTACCAGGTCCGCCGCAAAGCCGGTTGGGATACCCACGGTCTGCCGGTGGAACTTGGCGTGGAGAAAATGCTCGGTATCACCAAGGAGGATATCGGCAAGAAGATCTCCGTCGACGAGTACAACGCTGCCTGCCGCCGAGAGGTGATGAAATACACCAAGGAGTGGACCAACCTCACCAAGCAGATGGGCTACTGGGTCGATCTCGACGATCCCTATATCACCTACGACAACAAGTACATCGAGACCCTCTGGTATCTGCTCAAAGAGCTCTACAAGAAGGGCTACCTCTATAAGGGCTACACCATCCAGCCGTACTCGCCTGCTGCAGGTACCGGTCTCTCTTCCCACGAGCTCAACCAGCCCGGTTGCTACCGCGACGTCAAGGACCTGACCTGCACCGCCCGCTTTAAGGTGAAACCTTCTTCCCTCCCTTGTGGGGAGGGCCAGGGAGGGGTTCCGACTTACATCATCGCCTGGACGACAACCCCGTGGACGCTTCCTTCCAACACCGCCCTCTGCGTGGGTCCGAAGATCGATTATGTGGCGGTCGAAAAGCCTTCCTCCCTCTCTTGCGGAGTGAAGAGCTCTGCTCGATCGGACTGCCAGTGGCCGTCCGTAGAACCCCTACGGGGAGAGGTTATTATTCTCGCTGAGGCACGCCTCTCTGCGTACGCCAAAGACCTCTGCGGCGTGGACGAGGAAGGCAAACCACTGGAGCCGAAGATCGTTTGGCGCGGTAAAGGCGCCGACCTCGTCGGACTCGAGTACGAACCTCTCTTCCCATGGGTCAACCCGGGTGAGGGTGCCTTCAAAGTTATCCCCGGTGATTACGTGACCACCGAAGATGGTACGGGTATCGTGCACATCGCGCCTACTTTCGGTGCGGACGATAAGAAAGTAGCCGACGCAGCCGGTGTGCCGGGGCTTTATATGCAGACCAAAAACAACGGACCGCGTCCGATGGTCGATTTCACCGGCAAATATTGGCTCGTCGAGGACCTCGATGAGGAGTGGTATAAAGCCAACGTGAACGATGAACTCTACCGCCGCTACGCAGGTCGTTGGGTGAAGAACGCCTATGATCCGCAGTTCACCGTCAACGGAAAGTACGATGAAACCGCGGCTTCTAAGGCGGAGAGCCTGGACCTGCACCTCTGTCTGGAGATGAAAGCCGACGGACGGCTCCTCCGCACGGAGAAACACGTGCACTCGTACCCGCATTGCTGGCGTACCGACAAACCTGTGCTGTACTACCCGCTCGACTCGTGGTTCATCAAATCCACCAAGGCGCGCGAGGAGATGATCGCCCTCAATAAGACCATCAACTGGCAGCCCGAATCCACCGGTACAGGCCGTTTCGGGCAATGGCTCAATAACCTCAACGACTGGAACCTCTCCCGCTCCCGTTACTGGGGTACCCCGCTGCCGATCTGGCGCACCGAGGATGGAACAGAGGAAATATGCATCGGTTCCATCGCGGAATTGTTCGATGAAATCGACAAATCTGTCAAGGCGGGCTTCATGAAAGCCAACCCTTGGCCGAACCATAAAGTAGGCGATTATTCCAAGGCCAACTACGACCCTTCCGTCATTGACCTCCACCGCCCGTACGTGGACTCCATCGTTCTCGTCTCGCCCTCCGGCAAACCCATGAAACGCGAGCTCGACCTCATCGATGTATGGTTCGACTCGGGCGCTATGCCGTACGCACAGAACCACTACCCCTTCGAGAACGCCGATCTGCCCCGCACGGCGGATTTCATCTCCGAGGGTGTGGATCAAACCCGCGGATGGTTCTTCACGCTCCATGCCATCCACACGATGATTGAGGGTAAGGTGGCGTACAAAAACGTCATCTCCAACGGTCTCGTCCTCGATAAAAACGGCAACAAAATGTCCAAACGCCTCGGCAACGCCGTCGATCCCTTCGGCGCACTCGATACCTACGGCGCCGACCCCGTACGCTGGTACATGCTCACCAACTCCAGCCCGTGGGAGAACCTCAAATTCGATCCCGAGGGAGTGGACGAGGTGCGCCGTAAGTTCTTCGGAACACTCTATAACACCTACGGTTTCTTTGCGCTCTACGCCAATGTAGATGGGTGGAATCCTTCCTCCCTCTCCTCGGGAGAGGGTCGGGGTGAGGTTGCCGAAATCGATCGTTGGGTCCTCTCTAAGCTCAATTCGCTCATCAAAGAGGTCACTGAAGCCTACGAGGCATACGAACCGACCAAAGCCGGACGAGCTATCTCGGATTTTGTACAGGACGATCTCTCTAACTGGTACGTGCGTCTGAACCGCAAGCGTTTCTGGGGCGGAGAGATGGATGCTGACAAACAAGCAGCTTATGAGACCCTCTACACCTGCCTCAAGACGGTCGCCCAACTCATGGCACCGAACGCACCCTTCTATGCCGACCGCCTCTACCGCGATTTGACCGCGGTCAGCGACCGAGGCGAGCAATCCGTGCATTTAAGTACCTGGCCCGTAGCCGACGAGGCACTCATCGATACAACCCTTGAGCGTCAGATGTATCTCGCGCAACAGGCTACGTCCATGATTCTCTCGCTCCGCAAACGCGCCGAGAAGAACGTGCGTCAGCCGCTGCAACGCGCCGTGATACCTACGCCGGACAAAGAGACTACCGATGCCCTGCTTCATGTAGCCGACCTCATCAAATCCGAGGTGAACGTGAAGGAACTCGTCGTAGTGCCCGCAGAGCAGAGCGAGATCAAGCTCGTCAAGAAGATCAAACCGAACTTCAAAGTGCTCGGTAAGAAAGTAGGCGCGAACATGAAAGCCCTTGCTGCCGCCATCAATGCGATGACCCAGGACAACATCGCGAAGATGGAAACCGAAGGTTCTTTCAACTTTCAACTTTCAACTTTCAACTGCACGATAGTGCCCGAGGATGTGGAAATTCTGACGGAAGACATGCCGGGTTGGCTCGTTTCCAACAATGGTATCCTGACAATCGCCCTCGACATCGAACTGACCGACGAACTGATAGAAGAAGGAATAGCGCGCGAGCTCATCAACCGTATTCAGAACCTCCGTAAGTCCTCCGGTCTCGAGATTACCGACCGCATCGCTATTACGTTGGAAGACAAGCCCGAGATACACAACGCCGTGCTGCATTGTGCCGATTACATCAAGAGCCAAGTCCTCGCTACGGAACTGAGGCTTTCGACTTTCGACTTTGAGCAAAGCGGTCTTTCGACTCTCGAAATGGACGGATATAATATCAACATAGCAATCCAAAAAGCATAAATCATGTATAGCAAAAAAATTATTTATCTGGCACTCGTTGCCATCGTAGGAATTGCGTTTAGCAGCTGTTCCATGTTAGGCGGAGACAAGAACCCCTCATACTCTTTGAGTGATCTGCAGGGGCTCTGGCAGGAGAACGGTACGCGGCACTTCGTGCGTTTCACCACCGAGCAGTCGGACCAAGCCAAGTACCTCTACGGTCGTGAATGGGACGAAGCGGAGGATACCTACGAAGAGGAACTGCAGCCCAAAGGTAACGGTTGGTTCAAGTACCTCTTTGAGACCGACGGCAACCTCACCGAGATCCACCTCATGGACAACGGCGGTGCGGAGATTCCGAAGATTTATGTGGTCTCCAAACTAACCTCCACTGACCTCGAGTATTACGAGAAAGAGTATAAATCCAAGAAATACTATTTCACTAAGGTAGTCACGACGAAATGAAACGTGCTTTCAAAATAATCGGTTGGACGCTTCTGGGCATTGTGCTGGCGGTAGTGGTGGTGGCAACCATCGCTATCTACGTGGTCTTCACGCCCGAGCGGCTGACACCCATCGCCCGTCAGGCAGCGGATAAGTTCATCACCGCTGAGCACGAGATTGGAGAGGTCGATCTGACCTTCTTTTCCACCTTTCCGCGGTTCGGTCTCCGCGCAGATGGACTGCTCATCATTAATCCAAAAGCCGGTTCGCAGAACGACACTGTGGTAGAGGCAAAGCACCTGATTGCCACGGTCGATGTAAAGGAGTTTCTGAACCATAAGAACCTCCATGTACACGAAGCTACGCTCAATGACGCGCGGGTCAATTTCTACATCGCGCCGGACGGTACAACCAACCTCACGGGTATCTTCGTTACCTCGCCGGACACTACGGAGGAGGACACCTCCGCTTTCTCCCTGCCCTTCAAGGCACTGAAAGTGGACGGTCTGAAGATCGAGGCGGACTACATCACTTTCCTCGATGAAAAGGACACAATCTGTGCCTCACTCGGCGAGACGGAAGTGGCGGCTAACGCCAATAGTTGGGACGATATCTTCCTTTCCCTCGACGCGCGCAACGTGTGCGCGCAATTAAAAGGAGAGCGGTACGCCGACTCCCTGCATCTGAAACTCGACGCCCCTGTAGCAGCCGACCTGGACGCCATGCACTTTGCTTTCCGCAGAGCAGAATTGGCGGTCAATGAGTTTGCACTGGTACTCAGCGGAACGGCAGATATCCTCGATTCCATCGGGATAAATATGGGTGTGGCAACCAAGGGCAAATGGCAGATCAAACCCCTCTTGGCACTCGTGCCGGAGAAATTCACCAAGTCGCTCAAAGACCTCGATGTGGACGGCGAAACCGCACTCGAGGCTACCATTCAGGGATTCGTCTCTGACCACCAAATGCCGCGGGTACAAGCGCATTTGACCTTGGACGACGGCGAGGGTAGCTACAAACCGCTGCCCTATACGCTCCGGGATGTAGAAATGGACGCCACAGCGGATATACGCCTGACAGAAGGAGAGGTTTCGAATGTGGAGATTCATAAACTGTACGCCGCGACGCGCAATTCTCAATTGTCAATTGTCAATTCTCAATTGTCCGACCTGACGGGTAACATGCTTCTCGACCTCGCGCTGAACCTCGACGCCAACCTGCCGGACTTCGCCTATTTCCTGCCGGAGGCAATGACCCTCAACGGCCGCGCCAAGGGTACAGCGAACGCCAAGATCCGTCTGGACGACCTGACCGACATGCGTCTGGAGAAAGGCAAGATCAGCGCCGACCTCAATCTCACGGATATTCATTATGCGATGGATTCGATGGTCGCTGACCTGCCTAAGACCCACGCTACGCTCCAACTGCCTAACCCCAAACCTTCCAAACCGAAGGTCAACTGGGTACGTATAGACCTCACGACCGACAAACTGGACTTTGCGATGGCTACGCCTCTCAATTGTCAATTGTCAACTGTCAATTGTCAACTGGAAGCGGGTAACGTACTCTCCAAAGATCCGGTGCTTTACGCGGCGGTAGGGCTGCAGACCGAGCGTCCGGTAGAATTGGCTATGGACTCGATGGGCGGCACCATCGATGCACCCAAACTGAAACTCTACGCCGAGTATAACACCAAGGATACTACCGTTATGCCGGTAGCCCAACTGACGCTCGCCTGCGACGCGCTCGACGGGTTCTTCAAGGATATTACGGCAGACCTTAAGGCTTCCCAACTGGAGGCTTCCGTCTCCGGCGGACGCAAAGACAAATCCGCACCGCGGCTCAAAGCCAAGCTGCACACCGCAGCCCTCAATGCCCGCATGGGTGAGGAGTTGAGTGCCAAGACCGGCGACTTGTCTCTCGAGGCGGCGGCGCGGTACAAAGCCGGCGAGGAAAATATCCTCCTGCAATGGAATCCGCGTCTGGCGGTCAAGCTGAAGAACGGTGAAGCGAACATGCCGGAACGGCTCCCCGAACCGGTATATATCCCGTCTATCGATTTCAGTTACTCCAACCGCGAGATGGCGATCAACGATGCCCGCGTGGAGTTAGGTAACAGCGATCTGAACCTCAAGGGTAACGTCCGCAATATCGGCAAATGGTTCCGGCACGAGGGTATTTTAGAGGGCGAGTTAGATGTGGTATCCGACCACTGCGACGCCAACCAACTCATGGCGTGGTTCTCCGCCGATAGCGGTAGCGAAGAGAGTAACCCCTCCTCGTCCCTCCCCTCAGGAGAGGGTGAAGAGAATGCTACTGCCACCTCCCCTGAGGGGAGGACGGGTGGGGTTTCCGAGTCGGATCCTTTCCTCGTTCCCACCGACGTCAATCTGGCGCTCAATACCCACGCCCGCGAGGTGGTGATATTCAATCAGGTGGCTAAGGATCTGAAGGGTGGCCTTTATATCAAGGACGGCAAGATGATCCTCGACGAGATGGGCTTTGTCTGCCGCGCTGCCAAACTGCAGCTGACCGCTATGTACCGCACTCCGCGGCGTAACCATCTTTATGTGGGTTTCGACTACCACATGATCGATGTGGATATAGATGAGCTGCTGACGATGATCCCTAACCTCGAGGAGATGGTGCCGATGCTCAGTTCGTTCAAGGGCGCGGCGCAGTTCCATCTGGCGGCTGAAACCTATCTCAACAGTCAGTACCAGCCGAAGATCAGTACTCTCCGCGGCGCTGCTTCGCTCACCGGCAAGGACCTTGTGGTGCTGGACGGCGAGACGTTCTCGAAGATATCCAAACTGCTGCTCTTCAAGAAGAAGACCGAGAACCGCATTGATTCCATCAATGCCGAGTTGACCGTCTATAAGGACCAGATAGACGTCTATCCGCTCTGCGTCCAGATGGACAACTACATGGTGGCACTCGGCGGACGGCATAAAACCGACCTGACGTTTGATTACGACATCAATGTCCTCAGTCCTATTTATTTAGGTGTACACGTAGGCGGCTCGATGGACAACCTCCAAATCAAGTTGGCGAAGTGTAAGTACGCCAAGGATTTCAAGCCGCATTGGTACCAGAAAGCCGATACGCAATCTCTGGAACTGCGCCGGATGATCAAGCAGTCGATGGAGAAAAACGTACGAATACAATAATCAATGACTAATATGAAAAGAACACTTGTTTTAGGTATTATTGCTATGAGTTTATTAGCATGCAGCAAGACGGGTAATGAATCCAACCCGTTGTTAAACCAGCCGAATACTCCTTATGGTGTGCCGGCGTTTGACCAAGTCAAGAACGAGCACTACCTCCCTGCTTTCGAGGAGGCTATCCGCCAGAACAAGGCGGAGATAGAGGCTATAGTGAATAACGAAGCGGAGCCGACGTTCGACAACACCATCGTGGCGCTCGACCGCTCCGGCCTGTTGCTGGACCGCGTAACCGGCGTCTTCTTCAATGTGCTGGAGGCGGACGGCAACGATGAGATGAACGAGATCGCCGAGAAAGTGAGCCCGATGCTCTCCGAACTGAGTGACGGTATCATCCTCAACGATGCACTCTTCCAACGCGTCAAGTTCGTCTATGACCAGCGTGACCAACTGGGGCTCAACCCCGAGCAGATGCGTCTCGTGACGGAGACCTACAAGTCGTTCGCCGACAACGGTGCCAACCTGCCGGAGGATAAGAAAGAGCGTCTCAAAGAGATCAACCAGGAACTGGGACTGCTCTCCCTCAAGTTCGGCAACAACGTAGTGGCAGAGACCAATGCGTGCCAGCGTTTCGTGACCGACGAGGCACAACTGAAGGGCCTGCCGGAGTCTGCCAAAACGGCTGCGGCGGAAGAGGCTGCCGCTGCCGGACACCCGGGCGAGTGGCTCTTTACGCCCAAGCGTACTTCCTTCACACCGGTGCTCCAGTACTGCGAGAACCGCGAACTGCGCAAACAGCTGCTGATGGATTACACGACCCGTGCGAACCACGACAACGAGAATGATAACAAAGCCGTCATCATCCGCGAGATGGAGCTCCGCATCGAGAAAGCCAAACTCTTCGGCTACGACAATGCGGCGGACTATATCTTAGCGGATTGTATGGCGAAAAACCACCAGACGGTGGACGCTTTCCTTGCCTCCGTATGGGCGCCGTCTCTGGAGGCTGCCAAACGTGAGGCTGCTGAACTCCAGAAACTTCTGGACGAGGACCTACAAAATGGCAAATGTCAAATGTCAAATGACAAATCTCTCCAGCCTTGGGACTGGTGGTACTACGCGGAGAAACTGCGTCGCGCCAAGTATGCGCTGGACGAGGAGGAGTTGAAGCCCTATTTCGAACTCAATAACGTCCGCAAGGGCGCGTTCGGCGTGGCTACTAAACTGTACGGCCTGCAGTTCGAGCCGCTCAAAGACATGCCGGTGTATAACCCCGAGGTCGAGGTATTCAAGGTAACGGAGGCGGATGGCACGTTCGTCGGCATCCTTTATACCGATTATTTCCCGCGTGCAGGCAAACGCCCGGGTGCGTGGATGAACAACATCCTGCCCCAGTATATCGATGCCGAGGGTACGGATCACCGCCCCGTGATCATCAATGTGGGTAACTTCAACAAACCGACCGCCGGCAACCCCTCGCTCCTCTCGATGGACGATGTGGAGACCCTCTTCCATGAGTTCGGTCACGCCCTGCACGGCCTGCTGTCGAAGGCGCATTATAAATCTCTCTCGGGCACCAACACCCCGCGTGACTTTGTGGAACTGCCCTCGCAGTTCATGGAGAACTACGCCTACGAACCGGAGGTGCTCAAGACCTACGCTTTCCATTACCAGACAGGCGAACTGATCCCTGACAGCTTGATTGCGAAGATCAACGCCGCCGGTAAGTTCAATCAGGGCTTTGTGACCACCGAGCTTCTATCCGCTTCCATCCTCGACATGGATTTCCATGAGTTGACGACCGCCGAGGGACTCGATGTGAACGCCTTTGAGAAAGCGAGTCTGGAGAAGATGGGTATGATTGACGAGATCATCGTCCGTTACAGACCGACTTTCTACAACCACATCTTCACTACGGGTTACGAGGCAGGCTACTACAGCTACACCTGGGCAGCAGTGCTGGACGCCGATGCGTTTGCTGCCTTCAAGGAGACAGGCAACCTCTTTGAGCCGGAGACCGCCAAGCGTTTCCGTCACCTGCTGGAGCAGGGCGGTACCCGCGATGCGCAGGAGCTTTATCTGGAGTTCCGTGGCAAAGAGGCGGACCCCAAGAACCTGCTTCGCCGAAAAGGATTTATTGAATGAAAAGACAGACCCAAGAGATACTATATTACACCCTGCCGATAGCCTTCTGGCTGTTGGCGGGGGTGGTGTCTGTCTTACCGTTTTCCCTTTCTCCTTCCCTTGAGGAAAGGAGCGCAGAGATACTCCTGTCGTATTTTCTCCCGGCGCTGATGACCTTGATCAGCCTTATGATTGTTAGCCATATTCGGCGGCACTCCTCTTCTGTAGAGCAGTGTTTTCAGATCGCCGTGCTGCTCGGCATCGCTTCTTACTGGCTTCCCTCGGTGGTGTTCGTCATTCTCTCTATATGGGGGTACCTGATCAGCCGGAATATTTTCTCTTTCCGTTCGATTCTATCAACCCTTATGGGCTTGGCTTTCGTGGCTGTCTGGATGGCGGTTTTTTACTATATAGGCATAATAGAAACGCCCTCCCTAGAGGGGAGGGACGGAGTGGGATTCTTTGCTTGGGTCCCCACAGGTGCGTTCTCTATTGCATATATAGCTTCTAAAATTGCACGACAAAACCTGCGTGTACGTTGATGCCTGCTTGGGGCATGAAATAAGCTACATCGCTTCCTACCCAGGCGTCGTGATACACGTAACCGTTACTCTCATACATTGCATTGAACAGATTGTTAACCTGGCATTTAAGCGTAATGTCCGGGCATCTTCTGTATTTCTGCAACGGTAAGAGGTATTGCATATTCAGGTTGGTCACGGTATAGGCATTCAGCACCGCATTCGGATCCTCGTTGTTGGCGAGGAACTGCTTGCTGATGACGGTCGTTTGCAGCTCCGCATTGAATCCTGCCACGTGGAAAGAGAAGATGTTTCCCGCTATCCAGTCCGGCGAGAACGAGATCGTGCGCCATTGGTTGCCGTCCAGCCATTTGTTACGGCTCCATGTCAGTGTTCCGCTCCAGCTGAACCACTTGGTCCAATCCACACCGAACTGCAACTCGGCACCGGTGCGGTACGATTTATCTACGTTTTTGGTCAGGAAGATAGCGATGCTGTTGATCTCTCCGGTGAGCACCAGCTGGTCTTTGTAATCCATGAAATAGAGGTTAAGACCTATATGCCAAGGGATGGCATAACCGCTTTTGGTCACTCCTGCGGAGGTGTAGTTATAGCCCAACTCGTAGTCGAACAGTTTCTCCGGCTTGGGTTTTGCCTCGCCCGACTGCCAGTTGATGAAGTTCGACCGCGCCGGCTCACGGTTGGCTAACGCGAAGGTCGCCGACAGGCGGTGGCCGCCGTTGTCGTATGTCAGACCGGCTTTCGGGTTGAAGAAATGCCACGTGCGCTGCTCCTCGATGGCTACACGGCTGCCGGGGACGGTGCTGTTGTCGTTATCGCCGTACATGTGGTGGTGAACCAACCGGTACTGCAGATCGCCGTACAGACTCAGTTTCTCTTTTCCGCGGTGCAGTACCCGCCAATTGGCTTTGGCGTAGATGTTACCATCCAGTTTGTCGCCATAGCCGCGGTAGTACTCTGTGAAATTAGTGCCGTAGTTCTGGTCTATGTTTCCGTACGAAACGCCGTTGTAGTTATTGAGCGCGATACCTGCCTGTACATCTACTTTCTCGTGGATGTATTTGGTACTGAGGATACCTCCGTAGAAATGGTTGCGCAGACCCTTTTGGGCGATACCCATAAGGTTCCAGGTATCGAAGGTCTCCCAATAACCGGTGCCGAAAGTGTAGTGCCCGGTGGCGCTGAGGCTCCAGTGGAGGTTGAAGCGGTGCGTCACATTCAGGTGCACATGGTGCTGCTGGTAGTTATCCGTCTCGTTGCGGTAGTACTGGGTGTTGCCGTTGGCGTCGATGAAAGCACCCGCGGTGTTCTGCCTTCTGTTCACCGCTATGTCTTCCCGCGTCAGACCGTTCCAGGCGAGATAAGTCTTCTCTTTGCCGCCGAAGGAGAGCAGGTTGACTGCCGTCTTGCTGTTCTGCCATCCTAACTGCGCCTGGTAACTGAAGAGGTCGGAGAAAGCACGGTCGATATATCCGTCGGAGTTCACCTTGCTGAATCGTCCGCCGGCGTGCCATGCGCCTTTGGCGCTGTTCTTGTCACCCCAATAAGCATCGATCTTGGCCATCTCGCGGAACGTGTTGTACATACCGCCGTTGAAACTCAGCTCGGCGTGAACCGGCTGCGCTTTGTAGTCTGTAGGGATGGCGTTGTCCAGTGTACTGATGTTGATGCTGGCGCCGAAACTGCTACCGCCGTTAGCGCTGGTACCGATACCGCGTTGCACATCCAGTTTGGTGATGGACGAACTGATATCCGTCATGTTCACCCAGAAGACCGTCTGGCTCTCCGCATCGTTCAGCGGCACCTCATTGATGGTCATGTTGATACGCGTGTGATCACTACCGCGCACGCGGAAATAGGTGTAACCCACGCCCAGACCGTCATCGCTGGTGGTTACCAGCGAAGGAGTCTTCGTCAGCAGCAGGGGCAGGTTCTGACCCGTGTTCTCGCGGTTCAGCTCCCGGTAACGAATCTCCTCCCTGCTCACAGTCACTTGTTTGACCGGAGCGGAAACCACTACCTCTTGCAGATTGAAATCACTCGCGGACAGAGTGTCCGCATTCTCCTGCGCACTCGCTTGCGCAGCCGTCAGGAGCGCACAAACGCCCCATGCCATCAACCATGCATGGTTGATAAAGAATGTTTTAGTTTTCATTTTCTTTAACAGCATTACCTGTTCAAGTTCAAAGGGTCTTATCTCAGCCGACGCAGTCTTAAAACCGAACGCGACAGGCACCCCTAACTCAAATCGGCTGCAAAAGTACTGCTTTTTCCGCAAATATGCAAAAAAAACGCGAAAAAATTTGCGTATTTCTAAATTTTGTTGTACCTTTGCACGCTTTTTCGACTGAAAAGGCGGAAATGCCACGAAGTTGCAATGCCATATCCGGCTTCTGTGGTGATTGTTTAACCCGCATTTGCCAAAATGGCTCAATAAATGGCCAAATGGTAAATGACCAAATGAAAAAATGTTATGTATTTAACTTCTGAGAAGAAAGCTGAGTTGTTCGCTAAATACGGCAACGACGCTAAAAACACCGGTTCTGCTGAGAGCCAGATCGCTTTGTTCACCTTCCGTATCAACCACCTCACCGAGCACCTGAAGGACAACCGTAAGGATTTCGGTACCGAGCGTGCGCTGACCGCATTGGTAGGTAAGCGTCGTCGTATGTTGGACTATCTGAAGGCCAAAGACATCGAGCGCTACCGTGCAATCATCAAAGAACTCGGTATCCGTAAGTAATTTTGCGGAATTTTTAGAGAAAAGAATGGCATATGCTTGCATATGTCATTTTTTTTTACTACCTTTGTGCCGTGATTGAGATAAAGCCCTATATTGAGCATGCCGTTTTGGTGGGATTGATTACGCCCACCCAGCCGGAGGACCGTACGAAGGAGTACTTGGACGAGCTCGCTTTTCTGGCGGATACCCATGGTATCGTGCCCGTGAAACGCTTCACGCAACGCCTCGACCAGCCCAACACCGCCACTTATGTCGGCGAGGGAAAACTGGAGGAAATCCGGCAATATATCGTTTCGCGCGAGGAAGCGCCGAGTGAGGAGAAACCGGTAGTAGACGTAGTCATCTTCGATGACGAGTTGAGTCCGCGCCAGATACGCAACCTCGAGAAAGCCATCAACCACAGGGAGAAACATCCGGCGAATGTCCGCGTCATCGACCGTACGATCCTTATTCTCGAGATCTTCCTGCAGCGTGCGCAGACCTCGTACGCCAAGACGCAGGTCGAGATGGCGCACCTGCAATACATGCTCCCGCGTTTGACGAGGATGTGGAGCCACTTGGACCGTCAGCGCGGTGGTGGAGGTACCAACCGCGGTATGGGTGAGACCCAGATAGAGGCGGATAAGCGTGTCATCGGGCAACGCATCGCCCTTCTCCGCGAACAGCTCAAGACCATCGACAAACAGATGGCTACCCAGCGCCAGCACCGCGGTAAGATGGTGCGCGTCGCGCTCGTGGGATACACCAACGTGGGCAAATCGACCCTCATGAACCTCCTCTCCAAATCGGATGTCTTCGCCGAGAACAAACTCTTTGCTACCCTCGATACCACGGTGCGGAAGGTGACGATCGAGAACCTGCCGTTCCTGCTCTCCGACACCGTCGGTTTCATTCGTAAGCTGCCGCACCACCTCGTGGAGTCCTTCAAATCGACCCTGGACGAGGTGCGCGAGGCGGATCTGCTCATCCACGTGGTGGATATCAGCCACCCCAATTTCGAGGAGCAGTACGAGGTCGTCGAGCAGACCATCAGCGAGATATGCAAGGAGGAGAAACCGACCATCGTCATTTTCAACAAGATCGACAATTTTACGTATGTGCCGAAGGAGGAAGATGACCTCACGCCCATGACGCGCGAGAACTACTCGCTCGAGGACCTGCAGAAGTCCTGGATGGCGCGCCTCGGCAGCGACTGCATCTTCATCTCTGCTAAGAATAAAGAAAATATTGATTCCCTGCGCGCGCTCATGTACGACCGCATTAAGGCGATCCATGTGCAGCGCTATCCCTATAACGATTTCCTCTTCCAAAACTACGGGGAGTAAATCTTCAAATTTTCAAATCTTCAAATTCTAAATATATATGCGAAGCATTGACGACCAAGGTTATCATTTTGAAGAATGGCTCACGCCCGAGCAGATAGCTGCCGACGTGAAGCAAGTGGGTAAACAGATCAGCCGCGATTATGAGGGCAAGGAGCCGCTCTTTGTCATCGTGCTCAACGGCGCTTTTGTCTTTGCCGCAGACCTTATGCGCGCGCTGGACGGGCTCCGCTGCGAGCAGACCTTCATACGCGTCAGCTCTTATTACGGCATGGCGACAACCGGCACGCTCGAGTTCATCGTGCCGCTCCAGCAGGTGGTGGAGAACCGCGATGTGATCATCGTGGAGGATATCGTGGACACCGGCTTGACGATCCACCAGCTCAAGGCGCATCTCCGCGGACTCGGGGCTACCTCCGTGCGCGTGGCATCCATGCTCTTCAAACCCAACAAACTGGAGTACGACGACGCCAAGCCCGATTACATCGGTCACGAGGTCAGCGACGAGTTCGTCATTGGTTACGGCCTCGATTTCGACGGCTTCAACCGGAACCTCGATGCCATCTACAAGGTAAAGAAATAACTAGATAGACTAGTTCAACTAGATAAACTATTCATTAATAACATAAATTTTAAACTACCATGAACGAAGAATTGAAAAAAGTAATGGAGGTTGCCGAGGTATGGACCAAGGAACCGTTTGACGCGGAGACCCGCGCACAAGTGAAAGCCATGATGGAGGCGGAGGACAAGACCGAGCTCATCGATGCTTTCTATCGTACTCTGGAGTTCGGTACCGGCGGTCTGCGCGGTATCATGGGCCCCGGCACCAACCGTATGAACAAATACATCGTAGCCATGGCCACCCAGGGCTACGCCAACTACCTGCTGAAAGTGCAGAAAGAGGGCGGTTTTGAGCACGTACAGAACGGCCGCGTGGCTGTTGTGGTTGGTCACGACTGCCGTAACAACGGACGTATGTTCGCCGAGACGGTTGCCAACATCTTCTCCGCCAACGGCATTCAGGTGTACCTCTTCGAGTCCCTGCGCCCGACGCCGGAGGTGTCCTTCGCTATCCGTCATCTCAAGTGCCAGGGCGGTGTGAACGTCACCGCTTCCCACAACCCGAAGGAGTACAACGGCTACAAGGCGTACTGGGAGGACGGCTCGCAGGTGCTCCAGCCGCATGACCAGGGTATCATCGACGAGGTCAACAAAGTGACCCTCGCGGATGTTAAATGGGAGGCAAACAAAGACCTCATCGAGATCATCGGCGGCGAGATGGACTACGACTACATGATGGCGGTCAAGTCTGTCATGATCGACCAGGAGTCTATCAACCGTCAGAAGGACCTCAACATCGTTTACACCCCGATGCACGGCGCCGGCCGTCAGATTGTGCCGATGTGTCTCCGTTCGTGGGGATTCCAGAACATCCACGTGGTGCCTGAGCAGATGGTCATCGACGGTAACTTCCCGACCGTTGTTTCCCCGAACCCCGAGAACGCTGAGGCGATGACCCTCGGTATGAAGTTAGGCACCAAGCTTGGTGCCGATCTGGTGATCGCTTCCGACCCCGACGCAGACCGTATTGCGATTGTCTGCCGCAACGACAAGGGCGAGTGGGTCATCATCAACGGTAACCAGACCAACATCATGTTCCACTATTACATCATCAACAACATGAAGCGCCTGGGCAAGATGCGTCCCGACATGTATATCGTCAAGACCATCGTGACCTCCGAGCTCATCCGCAAGATTGCGGACGCACAGGGTGTCACCCTCACCGATGAGTACACCGGCTTCAAGTGGATCGCCAACCGTATCCGTATGTGGGAAGGCAAACGCAAATATATCGGTGGTGGCGAGGAGTCCTTCGGCTTCCTGCCGTACGACGCTGTCCGCGATAAATGTTCGCCTTCGGCTATCTGCCTCATCTGCGAGATCGCCGCTTACGCCAAGGACAACGGCATGACCCTCTACGACTACCTCCTCAAGATCTACGCCGACTACGGCTTCCAGCGCGAGACGACCATCAATGTCGTTCGCCCGGGTAAGACAGGTGCCGAGGAGATCCAGCAGATGATGAAGGACTACCGTGCCAATGCGCCGAAAGAGATCGCCGGCGAGAAAGTCACCCTCATCAAGGACTACAAGACCCTCGAGCAGTGCAAACTCGTCAACGGCGAGTGGGTAAAAGAGAAATTCGAGATGCCGCTGAACGCTACCTCCAATGTGCTCCAGTACTTCACCGAGGGTGGTCTGAAAGTTTCTGTCCGTCCGTCGGGTACCGAGCCGAAGATCAAGTTCTATTTCGAGATTCCGGTCAAGACCGAGATCGGCAAACCCTTCACCGGTGCCGACTACGAGCGCTGCACCGCTGAGGCGGAAGCCCGCGTTCCGGAGAT